>JAESSY010000164.1 GCA_016763855.1 Pseudomonadales bacterium | reverse complement strand
TCTGTTTATAAAGATATTTCGGATCATTCAAAAAAGTTAATAGAAGATTTTGCCGAACAATTCCCCGAGTTTGTAGAAACAATGCAGGAGCAACTCGGCCAAAGGCTTATGTTAATCGCAGAGCGGGATTCTGTAAAACATTCTGCTGACCTCGGTATTGTACCCTCAGGTATTGCTAGCAAAATATTAAAGGATCAGGGAGAAAGAATTCGTACGCTGACGAAAGACAACATGACGGCTTACTTCGAAATTGACGTCGATGAGTTGTTAAGAAAGGTCTCTGTTTTTGCAGAAGTAGATGTCGCTCATTATCCGTTGATCGCCAAATATTTGCGATCTAGATCCTTTGCAACCGGTACTGACATAATTAAACAGGGGCAATCTGGAGATTCAATGTTTCTAATCGCTCGAGGTATTGCCAATGTGAGTGTGCTTGAAGGAGGGAAGAGCAAACAGGTTGCTGTTCTTTACGCTGGTGATATTTTTGGGGAGTCAGCGCTACTGCATCAATCTCCTAGAAATGCGACAGCTACCGCTGCTACGCCCTGTTCCTTTTACGAATTAAAACGTGCGGATCTCGATAAAATATGCGCAGAACATCCTGAAATTCGTGAGAGTGTGGAAAAAGTGGATGCAGAGAGGCAAAAGGAAAATGCCACCGCTTAGCCATTG
This sequence comes from Pseudomonadales bacterium, assembly GCA_016763855.1. GTDB lineage: Bacteria > Pseudomonadota > Gammaproteobacteria > Pseudomonadales > Azotimanducaceae > JAHRVQ01. Next base: position 8,284 of record JAESSY010000164.1, on the reverse strand, counting down.
TTTTTTGGATCATTTCTTTTAACATCACTGCTTTTAAGATAGCTTGCCTTTTTATCGAGGTTGCTTTGCGCTCTATCGATCAAATTGTCAGTTTGATTCTTCACGGCTTGTAGTACGCCACGTTTGTTGTGCTCTCTTACGACCAGATCTTCTATTTTGCTAATGTATTCATCAGGCGACAGTTTTTCAGCCATGTATTCTGCGGAATCGAAGAGATTTATCCATCTATCTGATTTCATTCCGAATTTTAGTAATGCTCTATAATATTTCTCTGGATCATCAGGCCGAGTTAGAAGCCCCAAGACAGCAGCACCTATTGAAATAGGGCTTAGTAAGACATCTCTGATTCCGTCCAAAGCCAGTTTGAACTGAAAGCCGATCACTTTCTTGATCAACCGCCAATGATTTGCCTCGTTTTTCGCTAATTCTGTCGTATTTGCTTTAGACGTTTTGTCTGGCATCTTTTCGGGCATCGTATGTGCTTATCCGTTTATCTAAATCTGATAAATGATAGGGAATTCTAATCACGATTGTAAATCCATGTCCTACAATTAGTCTATCAATGTTTAGGTTTATCAATGGTAGCGATCAGTTCTTTACCCCGAGACTTTAAGGTACATTTTAGTATCGGGAATGCGAAACTACGAGATGAAATCGCGAGGCTTCCTTTTATGAAAGCTTATGTCGCTGAATCAAATGACCCCGCGTCAAATGTGAGAATCCTTGTCGCCGATGCAATCTCTGATTCTCAGGCAAAACAGTATGAGTATCTGATTCTTATTGATACAAGTTGTGTACCTTGCGCGGTACCGAATAATACTATTCTATTATCCTGCTTCCCTAATGAAAATATTGCAGCAGAGCTTATTGGAATTATTTCGGCTTTAAATCAAGGCCATGCTGCCAGTCTACTGAAATCTCAAGGCAGGCAACTCCTACAAATAGAAAGTATCACCTGTAGTTTGGAAGAGGCCATTATTTGGACAAACGAAAACTTCCAAATTATCTCGTCAACCGATAGTGCAGCAGCGATCTTGAGACAAGAAAAGAAAAACCTGAAAGGTCGAAAGTTTCAAGAGCTAATCAAGTATGAAGAAGAAGATCTTCATGACTTATTGAGAAAAAGAGCATTGGTTAATGCCAGTGAAAAACTTGGACTGAATGGCGTATTAACTGATGGTGAAAAAATCTATTTGAATATCGGTATAAAACTCGTTGGTTTTAATCGGTATCAACTCAACTTGATAGACGTGAGCTCACAATATGCAGCGGACAAACGATTTATAAAACTTGCGAATTATGATCCTGTAACCGGTCTTGCTAACCGAGGTTTATTATTTGAATTTCTCCAACGAGCTATCACGCGAAGTAAAAGGAGTGGCAGATATGTCGCGTTGTTACTGCTTAATTTGGATCATTTTAATCGAATACACGACGAAACAGGTGTTCAATTGAGTGATGAATTCCTCAAAACCGCGGCAAATAATTTAAAATTTATCATCCACGAAAATGATATGTTGGCGAGGTGGGGAGGGGATGAACTTGCCCTCGTCATGGAAGATATAAAATATCTTGATAGCGTTAGCCGAATTGCTGAGAAAATTGTCGCGCTATATTCAAATCCTTTTGTCATTGATGGGCAGGATTATTACGTTTCACCGAGCATTGGCATAGCAGTTTTCCCAGAGGCCGACGACACGATTAACGGGCTGATTCAGGCAGCTGATACTGCCATGTATGAAGCGAAAACTGAAGGTGGCAGAAATACATACCGCTTCTATCAATCGAGATTGCTGGAAGATGCTGAAGAAAGAGCATCCATTGAAAGACAATTACGTCGCGGACTGGACTATTCAGAATTTGAGTTGGTTTATCAGCCAAAAATATGCATTAGTAGTGAAAAGATTGTAGGCTTTGAAGCATTGTTAAGATGGAATCATCCAGATTGGCAAGGCGTTAGTCCTGACAAATATATTAAAATTGCAGAGGAGTGCGGTTTAATAAGACCAATCGGAGATTGGGTTCTTCGTCAAGCCTGCTCCCAAATGGGTAATTGGATAGAACAGTTCCCACAAATGAAAGATTGCTCCATTGCGGTAAACGTTTCTCCAAAACAATTAGACGACCCCTATTTTGCAGGACGGATCGCAGTCATATTGGCGGACTCTCATCTTGATGCAAAAAAGCTTGAAATCGAAATAACTGAGTCTGCAGTGATGGACAACCCTGAGCAGACCATCCTAATTCTAAATAAAATTCATGAACTCGGCGTAAAAATATCCATCGATGATTTTGGAACCGGCTACTCTTCCTTAAGTTATTTAAAAAAGCTTCCCATTGATTGCATTAAAATCGATCGAAGTTTCGTAATGGATATTGGCATTAACGAATCAACTGAGGCGATCATACACGCGATACTTGTGATGTCTTCAGAATTAAGTTTGACAAATGTTGCTGAAGGAATAGAAACCCCTGAACAAATGGCTTTTTTCAAAAGGACGAACTGTGACATTCTGCAGGGATATATGTTTAGCAAACCACGATCACAAGCAGACATAGAAGATATATTTTCACAAAGCTATCCGGCTTTGCATGAAGAACTCAGCCAAATCGAGCTTCGCCCATAAGCTTAATGATACTTGCCCTGTCTCCTCTTTTGATGATTCTTGCTTCTTTTTGTCTAAGTTGGTAGTCATACATAGGGTCATAGTAAAGCTTCAACAATGATTCGATCCACTGCTTATGTGCCAATAAATTGCCTTTACTGTGCTCTCGAAAAGCCGTATTCATTAGATTACTAACAGCTTTGTAGTTCGCGCCCCCAAGGCGCTTTTGAATTGCTGCAAGTGATTTCTCATACTTCAGTTTCAGCTGGGCGAGGGGAGACACAACATTTGAGTACTCCGCTAATTGTTCGATCACGTATTCCCGAAATATTCGGTCGACCCGGTTTGCCAATGTATCTTCAATAACAATAATGGACGATCTTTTCATTTTTTCTTGAATCGGTAATGGCACATATAAACGGCCTATTAAGCGACCTTCATCCTCAACAAATACATGCTTTGAGTATTTGAGTAAATCAATCGCGATGGCATTTTCAAAATTAATCTGGCTAGGTTGATCAGTTACTTTGCCTCCAAAAGCTGAACCACGGTGGTTTGCTCGATCTTCTAGATCCAGGAAAGTGGGGACCCCAATTAGCAATTCCGTCTTACCTGTACCTGTTCTGCCAGAAACTACCGTCATTTTTGGTAAGTTATTCAAAACATCTAGTAAGAAGGTACGCAAAGCTTTATAACCCCCATCAACTTTCTCGATTTCAATACCAATATCAGATAGCCATTGCTGGGCGATGCTGGATCGTTGTCCGCCTCTAAAGCAATACAGTAAAGCCTTTGGATTAGAATCGATGAAGTTTTTCCAGATTCGCAATAAGTTCTGCTTGTTTTCTCCATTGATCATTTCGTAACCAAGTTGTAATGCTGCTTCAGGGCCATTATTCTTGTAGCAAATACCCACTTTTTCGCGTTGAGCATCATTTAGAATCGGCAGATTGATCGCCGTCGGAAAAGCGCCTTGTTCATATTCAACTGGCGCTCTGACATCAAGGAGGGGGATGTCATCAATGAAAAGTTTAGAGTCAATCTTCAATGGGTTAACCATTTTTCTGCTAGATATCAATTTTAGGCTATTCGAAAGCAAAAGACCTTCAGAAACTGTTTCTCATGAAATATACGTGCCGGCGATAATTCGACCTCACACTTTTGTAAGTACTTTCAAAGTAGTTGCTTAACGGCGAGGCATACAAATTTAGAAACTACTTAGAAACGATGTGTTATTGTTTATTCGTGTTAAGAATCATGAGGGAGTACAAGTATGAAAGCGGGCAAAATAGTAATCGGTTTAGCGGTTGGTTACATCGCAATTGTCGTTATATTCGAGTCCATGCTTGGGTTTTTCCAACCTGAAAACGCCAGCACCTTCATTATCACAATCACAAACAATGAAGGGAAGAAATCTACACGGGTTCTCACGCGTAACTTGAGCAATGATCAAATTTATGCCTCCGCGAACCACTGGCCAAGAGCTTGGTATCATGATGTCTTGGAAAATCCTACTGTGCAGATTGATATGGATGGTATTGTCGCCAACTATCTTGCCATCCCTGTAGATGAAGAAGAGCACAAACGTGTTGACCAAGAAAATCCGCATAGTGCAATGTTTAAGTTTCTGATTGGCTTTGCACCTCGGGAGATACTGAGACTCGTGCCTATAACCGATTCAGTGCCCATGCTCGATCAAGTGTCTACACTCGAATCCACACTAGAACCTGAAATCCCACCGAATATAGACTTGAATCAATAATAGTTACTCCTGGCGTGTAGCGGCGCTATTCTTATGAAAAAACGTGGGACTACGTTAGTGCCAATATTTTTGTGTAACTTTGATACTTCCATACAATATTGTATTTAACATAATATATATTATGCGCAATCTCGTATGCTGACATGATCACGTGCACTACGCTTTTAAACTCAGGTATACTGTGTAAAACAGTACAGTCAGTCTGATACATTAAGCTAGTAGTGAGAATAGATATGGAATGTCCAAAGTGTCAATCATCAATGGAAGAAGTCACTTATGGTCGAGATATGACTATCGATCGATGCACAAACTGCAAAGGCATCTGGTTTGATGTTGGTGAAGCAGAAAGTCTGAAGGGCAAATGGATGTCTGAATTTATTGATAGCGGAGATCCTGAAATTGGCAGAGAATACAACAAGATAGATGAAATCGATTGCCCTAGGTGTGGCAAGCGTATGGAAAAAGTATCTGACCCAAGTCAACCACATATCTGGTATGAAGCTTGTAAAGATCATGGCATGTATTTCGATGCTGGTGAATTCACCGACTACAAATACGAAACATTACTTGATAAATTTCGCGATTTAATCAGTGGTAAACGGTAAACCTAGTGTAGTTAAAGATTCGAATGGATTTGGAATACGACCGTATCAATCAACAGATCTATCCGAACTTTACCGGATATGCCTCCAGACAGGAGATAACGGCAATGATGCTACAGGTCTCTTCGATAAGGACTTATTAGGGCATATTTTTGCTGCACCCTACGCTATTTCAGAACCTAAACATACTCATCTTTTGACCCTGAATGAGCAAGTGTGTGGCTACATTCTTGGGATGGCAAACACTTCTACATTTGTGGATTACTGCGAAGCATCTTGGTGGCCTACTTTACGGTTGCAATATGCGAGGCCAGACCCAGAGGATGAATCCACCGAATCGCAACTAGTTTCGATTATCCACAATGGATTGAAGTGCCCTACTTTCGTAGATCAATTTCCAGCTCATCTCCATATCGATATTTTGCCCATTGGCCAAGGCAAAAAGTTAGGCAGTCGACTGATTGATCATTTTTGTGAATGTTTGGCAGCAGAAGACATAAGAGGTGTTCATTTAAGTGTCGGTAAAGCGAATGTCAGGGCTAGCGCTTTTTACCTCAAAACCGGTTTTGAGGTGATAGATGAATCAGCAAATGAATTAATCTATGCCAAGCGACTTTAATCTCAGTTATGGAAAATTAGACTGAAGCTCACCGGAACACCCAAAGTAATAGTACTTAACCCGGCAATAACCCTGAGCGCTTCAACGCCCTTTTCTAATCCAAATGATGAGGCGTTAATCACGACCGGTTTCTTGCTTTGGACCAAAAAACTCCCCGAAGATACTCTCATTACCTGTAAATTGAGTTCGATAGGCAATTCAACGCCGTGCAAAATAAGTTTAGCGTCTAAGTTCACTGATAGATAACGTCCGTTTTCTAGTGCAAGGATGCTTTTGAGATCAATTTTGGCTTTGATGGTGGCCTTTGGATAAAGAGTGGTTTCAAACAACATGGCAGACATTCGCTCATCGCGGATTGGAATACCGGTATTAGTACTTGTCAGATCAATCTGAATTTCAGCCGCGCCATCATTTTTAACGCTACCCGTAAGTGAACCAAAAGTATGAGACTCAACGAGAGTACCGTTTTTGATGGATACAAAGCTAAGAGAAGATCCCTCGTTGTCCAAGTGCCAGGCTGCACTTGCAGTATTCGCCAACGATAGTTGGAATACCATTAAGATAGTAGATAACAGGGATACTTTCAGGATGGTGTTCAATTATTTAGCCTCTATTTTGGTTTCTTTGGGACATACTACTTATGAGCCATACTACCAAGAGATAGGCGAATATTCCCACGCAATCTGCAACTATATCCAATAGTTCGAACACACGAAAACCAAACCACCACTGACTGATTTCTATAGAAGCGCCATAGAGTATGAGCGCTAGGCATTGATTACGATATCGATTCAATTGCGTTCTTTGACTATGGGCTTGAGGAAATGAGAAATCTGACAAAAATGCCAAGGTAAAGAAGGCCACAAAATGATTTAACTTGTCCCAATTTAGTGTTATTTGTTCAGGAGGGCTTGGGGTCAGACTTAACCAGCTTATGAGAACCAGAGCGATACAGAGTAATACCCGAGCAGCAATATGTTTTTGCATTAGCGGTTCTGATTAATTTCTGCGCGAGTTTGTTGAGCAGCGTTTCGTGCCTGCTCAGCAAAATCGGATTGACTGGACGCGTAAATGATTGCACGGGAAGAACTGATAATCATACCGCCACCCTGCCCATTTTCCATCATTCGCCCAATATCAGCGCCCTGGGCGCCAACACCAGGCAACAAAAACATCATGTTCCCTGTAATATCTCGGATATCAGCAATTTCTTCAGGTCTTGTTGCACCGACAACGAGCGCAATATTTTTATTCTTGTTCCATTTTGTACTCGCGAGTTCTGCGATGTGCTCATAAACTTTTTGGCCTGATTCCAGAACAAGGTTTTGTATATCTGTACCTCCCGGATTACTGGTTCTGCAGAGAATAAAAATCCCTTTATCTGTGTAATCCAGAAAGGCCTGCATTGAGTCCAGCCCCATATAGGGGTTAATGGTCACAGCATCAGCTGAAAACCGCCCAAAAGCTTCTTCGGCATACTTTTCTGCCGTACTGCCGATATCTCCGCGTTTAGCATCCAATAAGACGGGCACACCCTTCTTGTGTGCATATTCGATAGATTTCTGTAATGACTCTTCTGCGCCGATGGCACCGTAATACGCAATCTGGGGTTTATAACAACTTACGAGATCACTGGTTGCATCAATAATCTCACGATTGAAGCTAAATATAGGGTCAGGATCATTTTGGAGGATTTGAGGAATCCTATCGGGGTCTGTATCGAGACCGATACATAATAGCGAGTTATTTTTTTGGCTACAAGAATCGACAAGTTCAAAAAAGGTACTCATTCCGCCATATCCTACTGAAGTTCGTTAATGCTAAACCAAAATGGGTATCAGAAGTGTCAGGATTAGTCACTTGTAACTAAATTTGGTCAGCAAAGTATATCTCACTAGATATCTTAAGGCACGAACATCTCCTACTCAAGCATCTGTTTCTATTGAATATTTTAGCTGAGTTGAGCACTTGGCATGTACTTCGCACTGCTTAAGACAGTTATAAGAAATAGATGGAACGCACATGATGTCCAGATCTTCAATTTTATCCAAAATAGTCAATATTAATGAGGCTAGAAATCGACAACCGATTTTGAGAAAAGACATGAATAATCAAGCACAAGAACGACGAGTGGATACCCGTAAGACCAGCAATGAAAGGTTATTTATTCAAATTGTCTTTAGCAATGACCCTGATTTAGTGGGCACCACCCTCTCTTGTAAGGCAAAGGATGTATCTTCAAGCGGTATGAGAATAGAGTGCAGCTCCCCTATTCCAGAGGGATGCAAGATAGATATTTGGATTGATGTCTTAGATAGGCCGGGCAAGTTCTTTCTTACCAGTGATGTAATGTGGTCAAAAGAAATTGACGGAGTCCATTGCGAGCTTGGCCTAGAACTAAACGATGGTTCAGCAACAGACATTGCAGCATGGCGTGAGGTTCATGGCTAAATACAGATAGATTCAGAGAACGATTAAAAGATCGACTCCCAGTAAAGGACTAATTAAGCTTTCTTCACTTTTGCTCCTTCACGCGTATCTTCAATAATAAAACCCGCAGCAAGAACCTTATCTCTAATTTCATCTGACAAAGCCCAGTTTTTGTCCAAACGAGCCTGGGTTCTCGCTTCCGCCAAGGCTAGAATCTCTGTCGGTATTTCGTAAACTTCGGGTTCCCAACTTGCAATATCCAATC
>JAESSY010000163.1 GCA_016763855.1 Pseudomonadales bacterium | reverse complement strand
TTTATAGTATTTTTTCGCAGAAACATTATAACAAATTTAGAGAGTTTCAGGCCTTACTTTTTAGTTCTTAACGGGACAGCAGTGATATAGCTTATCACTTCAAACGTAAGAACATTATTACAATCCAAACCACTTTATCAAGGGTCAGGTTGAGAATTAAACCTTCAATTACCCGCAGGATGGCTAAGTAGAACCCCTACCCACCACCTATTAGAGTTGTTGGATACTTATCATCCTAGTGTTGAATACTGTTGTATTCGATAAGTTATTTTGTAACAGACTTCGCACACAGTCTATTAGCATTGGTCTACGCAGCGGCTTCTGTCTGTTCCTTTGAGAAAAGGATGGGCGTTCTTGTTCTAGGCTGAAGCCTTAAGCTTATCCTGGCTTGGAACCTGTACATTTTTCCGAGTCTCAGTCACAGCCCTTAAATCTAATTCTGTAAACTTTAAAAGAGCCTTTCTTATCTCATTGTATTTTATTCAATAGACTATCACCTAAATTTAGGTCATCACTTGTTTGCGGCAATAGTAATACATGGGCCATTGGGGTGGTCTTGAATATCAGAATCAATCGCTATCTTTGTGAAGCCAAAGTAGCCAAGTGCGCCTATTAGTGATTCTTTTGTCATCCAGTTGCTAAACCGAGCTGTCCCGCCGCAAAATCCTTTTAGCTTTAGGGCATCCAGATAATTATATTTGTACAGTTCATGTTCAAAACCGCTGTGATTGGTCGCAACGCTATCAGAGAATTTGGCCTCATCAATTTGTGGATTATTAGCAATCGCTTCTTCATCATAATAGTGAGTCCAGATCATCACTGAATCTGCACGCTGAGAAATAAGATCAATCACCTCAACTGGAGAACGCATGTGATAGAGAACCCCACAGGCAATGCAGATATCAAAACCATCTGATCCTTCTTTCAAATAGTCTACAAAATCCCCCAGCAGAAATTGCGTCTTAGTAAGTCGAGTTAATTCTTTCGTAACTAGGCATCTCAGATAACTCAAGGTATTTGCCTCAATCGACGTCACTGCACTCACCCCGGCATTTTCCAACATCCAGGCATGGGCGCCTTCGAGGGGACCTAATTCAACAACACTTTTCCCTTCTAGGGTTCCCATCTGTTCTATAAACCATTCAATACGATCATCATAGAAAAGCTGATTAGGCCCACTTAATACGCCCGGAACAGGTAAATTGGAGGACCATTGTCCTTGAAACAAATCAATTGCCTTCTGTGGGTGAGGGTATCCAGATACAAAAAGATCTTCCACTTTTTCGAGACTCATTAAAGACTTCCTTTATTCGTACCCTGACTATACTTTGACTATGTACCGCTTATCTACATTTATCATTTTGATCTGTATCTCTATCTTCCCTGATAAGATTGTCGCCGCAACTTGTATAGAAAATTCAATCAATGCCAACTCAACTACTCAGGGAACTTTGTCATCCTCTGACTGCCGTGTTAGCGACATTCTGCCTTTTAACGATGACTCATTTACTGACCTCTATGTCTTTAGTCTCAGTACAAGTGCAGAGCTAACAATCAATCTTGCCTCCACAGATTTTGATTCATTCTTGCGTCTCCTTTCAGATCAATCAGAGGTTCTTCTTGAGGATGATGACAGCGGTTCGAATTTTGATGCAACCATTACAACTACCCTCGCAGCGGGAAACTACAAAATACTGACCAACTCTGCCACCAACCAAGAACAAACTGGTGCCTATACCCTGACACTAACCACCAGCAACCAACCTCAAGACGCTACGAGGCTAATCAACATTGCCACGCGTGGCATGGTTGGCAGCGGTGATAATGTGCTAATTGGCGGCCTGGTCATTCAGGGTTCAGAATCTAAAACCATTCTGATTAGAGCCCGAGGACCTGCGCTGGCGGCAGCAGGTGTCGGTGGTGCGCTCTCTGATCCCAATATATTCTTGTTTTCCGGTCCTACCCTTATCGATCAAAATGATGATTGGGAGGGACACCCCAATATGAACCTCATACCACAAAACTTAATGCCCAGTGATTCCCGGGAATCCGTAATGGTTAAAACACTCGTACCCGGAGCTTATACCGCGATCGTAACGGGTGTTAATGGTGAAGAAGGCATTGGTCTAATCGAAGTCTTTGAGCTAAGTGATACGGGAGAAACTCGTCTCATCAATATTGCGACAAGAGGCTTTGTAGGAACGGGGGACAGCGTCATGATTGCGGGCTTGGTTATTTCTGGTACCGGTTTTGAGAAAGTTGTACTAAGAGCAAAAGGACCCAGCTTGACGGCACTTGGGGTAAACGGCGCATTATTGGATCCGCAACTTATTCTGTTCTCAGGGACAACTATCATAGACTCCAATGACAACTGGCAGGATCATCCTGATATGTCGAAGATACCAGAGAACTTAAGACCCGTTGACGATCTCGAATCGGTGATTTACAAAGAACTCGCGCCAGGCGCTTATACCGCTATTGTCATCGGCACCGCTAATGCTACTGGTGTTGCCATCGTAGAAGTCTTTGAGATCGAATAGGTTTTTATAATTGAATAAATTTTTGTAAATTGAATGAATAGCCACTACTGAATTTCAAATACCTCGAATATTCCGATACCCGTTGTTCCACCCACGCCAGAAACGATTACCGTATAAGCACCCGGCGCCAGTTCAGCATAAATAGCAGCTTCTAAAGCTTCCCCTGGACGCAGAGATTCAGGAATAAGATCATTCAGAGGATGATCTTGCCAATTGTTATTGCTCTCAATAACCTCAGTACCAGAGAGAACAATCATCTCAGGATCGGCCAAGAAGCCAGCAACGTTAGCGGCTTCCAAACTGGGTCCCTTTGCACGAATAACAAGCTTTTTATTTTGAGTCCCGCTAATGACAAGACCCCCGATCAAAACATTATCCCCTGTACCGACGAACGCTCTTGTCGCGATATTCTCCAAGCGGTTAACCCCTGTATCTTCTAGCTCAAAGACTTCAACCAGACCAATGCCTTCTTCATCATTGACACCCAAGACAATCGCTGTGTAGGCACCAGGATCAAGCGTTCGCACAATCACAGCTTCAGCTGAATTTGTGGGTAGTAGGTTAGCAGGAATGAGGTTCATGTTGGCATGATCTTGCCAGTCGTCATTGGAATCGATGATGTCTCTACCAGAGAAGAGAACCACTTGAGGATCAGGTAAGACATTGGGCACACCAACATCCGCAAGGCTGGGCCCCTTTGCACGAATGATGACGGTTATCGCCTCTGTTCCACTGATAATTAAGCCGCCTATCAAGACATTATCACCCGTACCAACAAAACCACGTGTGGCGATATTTTGGAGTCTATTCACCAACAGAGGATTGTTGGTAGCATCTAACGGAAATTCATCATTGATATCGAGAATGCCATCGTTATCGTCATCGGTATCCGCATTGTTTCCTACGCCATCATTATCTGTATCAGTAGTTTCTGTTGCATCTAACGGAAACGCATCATCTACATCGAGAACGTTATCGTTATCGTCATCTGTGTCGACATCATCAGTCATACCGTCGTTATCGGTATCAACAGCTGCCGCCACAGTGACACTATTAATTGTGACGAATATATCTTTTGTCACCGTACCAGCGAAATTGATTGTCGGCGTATCAGTAAAAGGCCCATTGAAATTATTTCTTGGTAATGCAGCGATAGCATTTACAATAACCATGCCGTTACCAAGCACTCTCCCAAAGACAGTGAATCCACCATTTTGGTTATCTAGATTAGCCGCGTTACTGTCTGACAGGTTGACAAACCATTCGCTTGTAGCGCTATCCGGATCAGTTCCAAGCTTCGCCACTGCAACAGTTCCCCTTGTATTGGAAATCTTGAATTCATTTACAACTGACTGCGCTGTGGCAATGTGAGGAGCTTCGCCACTTGCTTCATTAAACGCATATCCCCCTGCTTGAATAATAAATCCAGGGATACTCCTATGGACAAAAGTCCCGTCATAATCCCCTCTTTCTACATAAGCTAGGAAATTTTCCACAGTCAAAGGAGCATCATCATGCAGCATCTCAATATCAAAGGAACCGAGAACAGTATTGACGGTCACGACGGTATTTGCAGCCTGCAAGGGCAAAGAAATACACAAAAACAGAAGGAAAAACAACTTCATTAAGGGGAGTTACCTTTTTGACAAATTAGCAAAGCACAATTGTACTTTAATTATACGGATATTACCGACTGTCTATTCCAAATCTGACAGCAAGTACAATCCACGCTTATGAACTCATAATAAACGGAAATATTGGAAAGATTTTATTTTTTAGCTTTTACACTATTCTGAATAGATACTGTTAAGGACTGACCAATAACTCGCATAATTTAGAATCTCATCCAAGGTAAGGACTTTAAAAATACTATCATCAGACATAAGACCGTCAATATTGATTTATTTTTCCCTCTCGAGGCTAAAAAAAAAGGCCCATTGATATTGATTCATAAATTCCTGTAAGGTCAACTACTTCACTGTGGCGTTCCAAAATATCCATAGAGGAATCACCTCGTTGGAACTGAACCGCCAATTGACGATAGTCATCTTCACTACCTTGTTTGAATTCTATACGAGCATATTACGATTTGAGGTTCTCCATGAGGGAGTGCTTTCGTATAGCGCTTCTTTGGGTATTTTTCGGGAACTGCTCTTTAAATCACGCCTCATATATTTCTTTCAGGAACAAAAAAGCCCATCTTGGGTAGCTCGGATCGAGCTTTCTAAGATGGGCAAAGGTGACACCTTGGGCAATGGCAATTGATTCAAACAGCTATCTATTCAACGAGAATGCGCTCTGCATTCTTACGGATGGTAGTCATTCCTATCCCACGAACAGCTGACAATTCTTCTGCTGAATAAAACTTTCCATGCGCCTCGCGGTATTCAACAATGGCATAGGCTCGGCTAACGCCAACTCCAGATAAGACGGCAGCCAATGTGTCGGCATCCGCAGTATTGATATTGACTTTTAATTCTGTCGCAAGCATCTGATCCACAGTCGGTACCGCATCATCCGCTACAGCTAGATTGCCGAAAGAAATAAGCAGACAAGTGACAAGCATCAAACTGATATTTTTAAAGTTCATCATTATTCTCCATAAATAAGTAAAAGGTCTCGTAATAACTTTTTCTAAAGAAACTTGTTCTAAAGGAACAGCGCTATTACGAAATCAAATTTAGCATCTGAAGCAATGCTATAAAGTAGGAGATGGATTAACGATGCTAAGGAGATTTGCTACATCGACTTGAGAGATCAAGCAATAAGACGCAATAATTTCGCCCCTATTCTACTCGCCTTCTAAACCGAATATTGGCTCAATCGTGCCCCAATCTTTACAACTAGGACAATGCCAGCGCATTTTCTTACCCTCAAAACCGCAGGACTTACAGCGATAAGCAGGTTTGTTGGCAACTAGCGCCTCCGCAAAACTTCGTAGTATCAGCAAATTCTGTTTGGATACACCATGCGTATTATCTATATGGAGATCGATCAGTTGAGACAAGCCCCTAATCGTAGGATTCTTTTTCAGATAATTTGCTATAAATTTTGCTACTGCTTCATCACCACGTTCTTCTCGAAGGTGAACCGCCAGAGTGAGAACGATGGAAATCGAAGGTGTGACATCGAGGCATTCAAGCAAGTAGTCCCTAAACTCATTCTTTGTTTCAGGTTGCTTGTCTTCTCCGGCATAGGCAGCCACAAGCGGCTCTAGTGATTCAGGAACGTAAACAGGATCCTGGCTTTTGATTCTTTTCAAGGCTCTAATGGCTTCTGGATAGCGCTGTTCGTTTATCTCAAGTTGCCCCAGAATCAGACTGACCCTGGCATTTGTAGCATCATGACCAATAGCATCACTAATCGCTTGCCTTGCCATATCCAACTGATTGTTCTTCAGACACTCTTCGGCAAATTCACAGTAATAGTGGGAGATTGACCTCTCATATTTCTCTGTATCATTACCAACCGCGAGCATTTCTCCAACCTCTATTGCTCGATGCCATTCCTTTTCACGTTCATATATTTCGATTATCAGTTTTCTACCTTGACGCCGCAGGTCACTCATTTGGCGGGAAGGATTTTCTTGAGACAATTGTTTATTCAAATTTAGTAGAAGATCTTCGGCTCTATCCAACAACCCTGCTAAAAGATAATCTCTCGCCAGTTCAAGCTGGACACGCAAAACAGCATCGGGTTTTAGTTGCTTATTTGCCAAGATATTTTCATGAACCACAACTGCTTTATCAAGTTCTCCGCGCCGCCGCAGTAATCCACCCAAAGCAAGGTGTGTTTCAAGTGTGTCCGGATTAACTTCTAAATCTTCAAGAAAAGGGGCAACCGCGCGGTCCGGTTCTTCGTTTAAAAGATAATTTAGCCCTTGGTAGTAGTTTGGACTATAAGCACTATCATTACTTTTTGGACGCTCACGCCTGCCTAACAACCATCCCACACCGATGGCAGCAACGATAACAACATAGAGAAGCCAGCTATCCAACATTCGTAGCCTTCACTCCGTCATCTGCTTTTACCTGATCAATACCTTTATTAGCTTGTTTAACTAGGTTATTTGCCTTTCTTGCAGCGAAACGTAACCGTGTGTTAGTCCAAGTATTAATCATGGAAGAGAAGAGTACGCCACATACAAAGGCGCTTAGAACCCAATAAGATATAGGCCATAGGGGCGTAGCATATTCAAGGAAAGAGAGACTCACTTCCTCGCTGTTATCCGCAGCCGCCAACAACGCTACGAAAAATACGAGTATCGCGAGGAGCTTGAACAACAATCCCTTGACCATTTTCATTTCAACACCGTCTACACAAATAATGCTAAATTTAGCTCAGTATACATCTCACCTAAAAAAAACGGCAAAAAAAAACGGTGAATATCACCGTTTTTTTATTTTACGCTATTTCACTTATTCTATTGAATCAGACTAATAACAAATCAAACAGAAGAATTAGCCAGTTCGGCCGCCATACCAAGATTTACCCTATCTTTAAGTTCCTTGCCAGGCTTGAAGTGCGGCACATACTTACCTGCCAACTCTACCTTCTCCCCTGTTTTGGGATTCCGACCCAATCGTGCTTCCCGATAATGGAGAGAAAAGCTACCAAATCCGCGAATTTCTATTCTTTCTCCCTCAGCAAGCGCATCAGCGAGATGTTCTAGAATCATCTTCACGGCTAACTCAACGTCCTTTACGGATAGTTGAGTTTGTACAGCTGCAATTCTCTCTATTAACTCCGATTTGGTCATCTTAGTTTGACCTTCCTTCGTTTTCAGTCATATGTTATTGAACGACGCTTATTCAACAAATCTTAATAAGCCTTAAGACTCATCCGATCCGCGACCCATTTTTTCCTTGATCAAATCACCAATAGTTGTCGGGCTAACTTCAGCATCACGTACTTTATGCTCTTTAACAGCTAGTTCCTCGTCTTGCTGGTCCTTAGCCTTGATGGATACACCAAGCAAACGATTCTTGCGGTCAACATTGATAATTTTCACTTCAAGCTCGTCACCCACTTTCATGGAGTTCCGCGCATCTTCAACCCGATCCATACTGATTTCAGAAGCTTTCAATATTGCTTCAACTTCTTCTGCCATTTCAAGTATTGCCTGCTTGGCATCTACTTCTTTCACAGTACCTTTAACAATCGTTCCTCGCTCATTAACGGCAACGTAGTTAGAGAAAGGATCTTCTTCTAACTGCTTAAGACCGAGAGAAATTCTTTCTCGTTCTGCGTCAATCGAAAGAATGATGGTTTCAATTTCATCACCCTTAGTGAATCGACGAACAGCTTGTTCACCAGGCTCATTCCAAGAGATATCGCTCAGGTGAACAAGTCCATCTATATTACCGTCAAGACCGATAAAGATACCGAAGTCTGTAATGGACTTAATGTAGCCCTTGATGTGATCGTTCTTGCTATGAAGCACTGAGAACTCTTCCCAAGGATTACCTTGACACTGCTTAATACCTAAGCTGATTCGACGACGTTCTTCATCGATATCAAGAACCATAACTTCAACTTCATCACCTACCTGAACGACTTTACTCGGGTGGATATTACGATTAGTCCAATCCATTTCACTCACGTGAACCAGACCTTCAACGCCTTCTTCTAGTTCAGCGAAACAACCGTAATCAGTCAGATTAGTCACTCGCGCTGTAGTACGAGTACCCTCTGGATAACGCTTGGTTAACGCAACCCAAGGATCTTCACCTAATTGCTTCAGACCAAGGGAAACACGATTTCTCTCACGATCAAACTTCAATACTTTAACGTCTATTTCGTCGCCAACAGCAACAATTTCACTTGGATGCTTAATACGCTTCCAGGCCATGTCTGTAATATGCAACAACCCATCAACACCGCCGAGATCAACGAAAGCACCATAGTCAGTCAAGTTTTTAACGATACCCTTAACGCTCTGACCTTCTTGTAAGTTCTCCAATAATGCTTCACGTTCTGCACTATTTTCTTCTTCGAGAACTGAACGTCTTGAAACAACAACGTTGTTTCGCTTTTGATCCAGCTTAATAACCTTAAATTCTAATTCTTTACCTTCCAGATGTTCTGTTTCACGTAATGGGCGAACATCAACCAATGATCCTGGTAGGAATGCGCGAACATCTCGAATTTCAACTGTAAATCCACCTTTAACTCGACCGCTAATTGTGCCTTTAATCACTTCCTGATCTTCATAAACGCGTTCGAGCATTAACCAGCTTTCTGCTCGCTTGGCTTTTTCTCTTGAAAGTCTTGTTTCACCAAAACCGTCATCGACCGCATCCATGGAGACCTGTACCGTGTCACCAACAGCGACTTCTAATTCGCCGGCTTCATTATAAAACTGCTCACGGGGTATAACGCCTTCTGATTTAAGGCCGGCATGAACTGTGACCCATTCATTATCGATATCTACAACGACACCGGCAATGATGGAGCCGGATTTCATGTCGATGGTTTTTAAACTTTCTTCAAAAAGCTCTGCAAAGCTTTCCATTGATTCACTCGTTGATTCACTCATTGGTTCACTCATTGATAGTTCCCGAGTCTTTGGACTCTACTTACTGCCGCTTAACGATTTCGACCTTTAGGAAGATTCGAAAAAACACCCTTTGTTGGGGTATAGACCAATGTCAGCGGGTCAAATTAAATTAAAGATTACACCGCATTCATTGGTTGTTCTGCGGATTATCCCAGTTTCCCTTTAGCTTTCCTTCGACAATTACCATTACTTGAGCGAACACTTCATCAACGTCGATCTTAGTACTGTCAATCACCACAGCATCTGGAGCTGGTTTCAGGGGAGCCACCTTGCGGTTTATATCCCTGTCATCCCGTTCCTGAATGCTCTGAAAAAGGGCGTGCAGACTAACACCAATACCCTTATCTTTCAACTGCTTATAGCGTCTTTCAGCACGGGCTTGCGCGCTGGCTGTCAAATAAATCTTAATGGATGCATCTTTAAACACAACAGTGCCCATATCTCGACCATCAGCAATCAGTCCAGGGGCCCTCAAAAAATCTCTTTGGAGACCTTTTATTGCATCCCTTACCATACTAATTGGCGCAACGAGGGAGGCGTCTGACCCTGCCTGGTCACTGCGAATATCCAGCGTAACATCTTGATTTTCTAGCATTATTCTAAGGGGCTCCTGGGGATCATCAGTTGCTACAAAGTCAACAAGCATCTCTCTTGCCAAAACCGCAAGCGCAGCTTCATCATCGAAGGCAATCTTGTTGTTCCGTGCTGACAAGCCAATGAGTCGGTACAAGGCACCGCTATCAAGAATGTGAAAGCCTAATTTTTTGCCAAACGATAAGTTATGACGCCTTTTCCAGCCCCACTCGGCCCATCGATTGTAATCACCGGTATATTTGTCATTTGGATCTCTTTTCCAATAAAATACTAAAGTGATCCCGGGCTTTTTTCGCACGCTCAAGTAGTACAAAAACCAGCCCAGACTCCCCCGCTTCAATCAATCCTCGAAGCTCAGTTAGTTCATCGAGATAGCGATCAAGAACATTTAGCAGGGGTTTTCGATTTGATTCAAATATGTCACGCCACATAACGGGATCAGAAGCTGCAATTCTTGAAAAATCTCTCAATCCACCCGCAGCATAGTCAAATATTTCAAGACTATCGCCCTGTTTAGATAGGGTATCAATGAGCGCATAGGCTAATAGATGGGGTAAATGACTGGTTTGAGCCAAAATATCATCATGGTGCGCTACATCCATCTCAGTGACACTCGCCCCAAGTTGTTCCCACATGGCTCTTACATACGCAATGCAATCAGCTTGGGTATTTTGACCGGGGGTGAGAATTACCTGATGGTGTTGAAACAGCGCCCCATTACTCGCATGAACCCCATGTCTCTCTGAACCCGCAATGGGATGACCCAACACAAAATTAGTTGGCATTTCACCTGCGGTAGATTCTAACGCTCTCACCACTTCTGCTTTTACACTTCCAACATCGGTAATCACGATTTTTTTTGAGTTAAATACTGGGGAAATTTCTTTAAACACCATTTCCATTGCTAAAACAGGCACTGCAATAATGAGTAAATTAGTCTTTTCTAAAGAATCGTTCTCTTTAAATGATGCTACAAGGGAAGCTATTGAAGTTGCGGCTCCATCAATTACGCCGTTTGCGAGGCCGGCTTCAAGACTCTTTTTATCTTCATCAAAGCCCTGAACAACGCAACCAAGAGAGCGAAGTCCAATGGCAATAGAACCACCAATAAGCCCTAGACCAATAACGGCGACTCTGGGCTTGTCAAAAGTTAGATTCATCACTAAAGCCTAAGTAAGTACTTTCGATAAACTCGCTATAAAATGCTCATTTTCTGAGGCTAAACCAATCGTCACCCTGAGGTGGTTTGGCATCTCATAAACCCCAATAGGCCTTGTGATAACACCTTCATGCAATAAGGCATTATAAATTGGCATTGCATCGCGTCCAAAATCTATGGTCAAAAAATTTCCAACCGATGGGATATAAGGTAAACCTATTTTGTCACAGGCATCTGTGACAGTTTTCATACCCTGGCGATTCAAATCAACAGCAGCACGTACATACTCCTGATCGTCGAGTGCAGCCACTGCTGCCGCAAGGGACATCGCATTAACATTAAAAGGTTGCCTGACCCGGTTCAGCAGATCTGCAATTTCAGGGTGTGAAATGGCATATCCGATTCGAAGAGAGGCCAAGCCATAGGCTTTTGAAAATGTTCTTGTCACAACAACATTCGGAAATTGCCTCTGCAATTCGATACCATCAGGATATTCTACTTCGTCTACATATTCGGAGTAGGCTTCATCTAAAACAACAATAACATCGCCTCTGACTTCTTTTAAAAATGCAGTCATGTCAGCTTTATTAATCCAAGTGCCGGTAGGATTGTTTGGATTTGCGATGAATATCATTCTGGTTCTGTCGTTAATTGCTGTCAGAGTTGCGTTCAAATCCTGGGCGTAATCTAAGGCAGGTATAACACGCAAATCAGCACCCAATGCTTTAGTCACTAAGGAATAAACGACAAAAGAATGCTGCGACGCTATTGCCTCGATACCGGACCGCAAATACACTCTGGCCAACAATTCCAAAACATCGTTAGATCCATTTCCAATGGTGAGCATATTGGTTTTTACACCTACGAAATCAGACAGTTTTTCTTTGAGTAGGTAGGCGCTTCCATCGGGGTATCTTGCCAGATCAGGCATCACAGACCGCAAAGCTTCGAGTACTTTTTCGCTTGGACCCAAAGGGTTTTCGTTACTCGCAAGTTTGACAATTTTTGATATCCCCAGCTCCCGCTGAAGTTCTTCCACTGGTTTACCCGGTTGATAGGGCTGTAATTCTTTAATGCCAAGGGCCGCGAAAGATATAAATTCTTGCGTCATAGAATCTCCTGCCCTACTCGAATATTAAGCAGAACAACATTTAGGTAAGGGCGCGGGGATAAGAACCCAACATTTTAATTTCGAGTGAATCTGCATCAACTTCATTCAACACTTTTTGTACATTCTCATCTTCTCGATGCCCTTCAAAATCAATGAAGAACACATAGGACCACATTCCATTTTTGGAGGGGCGAGTTTCAATAGATGTAAGAGATATCCCATGTCGATGAAATGGTTCTAGCAACTTGTATAAGGCACCGGGTTGATTGTGAGTCGATACCATAATCGAAGTCTTATCATTCCCACTGACACCAATCTCTTCACGCCCAACAATAATAAATCGTGTTGTATTATCACTTTGATCTTCAATTTTTTTTGACAAAATATCCAAGCTATAAGTCTCAGCTGCAATCTCACCTGCTATAGCAGCTGCGCCTTCTTCTTCCTGAGCACGCTTCGCAGCTTCTGCATTACTTGTAGAGTTTATTCGTGGTATCCGGGGCAGATGGCCATCGAGCCACCTTCGACATTGACCTAGGGTTTGTTGGTGAGAATAGATTTTTGTGATGTCCTCTTCACCCGTGCCGGGAGCCACCATTAAGTTGTGATGAATGCGTAATTCCACTTCACCACAAATTTGCAAAGAAGAATTTAGAAAATTATCAAGGGTATGACTAATAACACCTTCTGAAGAATTTTCCACAGGAACAACACCGTAATGGCAGTTTTCCGAGGCAACTTCACGAAATACATCATCCACTGTCACCATTGGAGAACCCAAAACCCCATGACCAAATTGTTTCTGACTCGCGAGTTGTGTGAACGTGCCTTCTGGCCCAAGGTAGGCCACTTTCAAGGGTTCTTCGAGCGCTAAGCAAGCTGAAATGATTTGTCGATAGACTTCTATTACTTTTTCATTAGCCAGAGGGCCTGGGTTCATAGCAGCTATATTTCTCAATACCTGCGCTTCTCGTTCAGGTCGATAATAGATGGGGGCCTGGTCACCAGAGAATTTTTGTTTTACCTCCGCGACTTTCAAGGCGCACTTCGCCCTTTCATTCACTAAACCGAGGATCTTTTTATCAAGAGAATCGATTTGATCCCGCAGAACGAGTAATTGAGACTGATCATCTGAATTTTTCTGCGTCATGAGGCGACTTTATTCCTTCTCGTCTTGGGACCCGGATGCTTCGCTTTCTCCGTCAGCTGCCACGTCGTCCTCAGCGATTGTTTCTTCTGGCTCTTCTACTCGAGCCAAACCTACCAGACTTTCACCTTTACCCAGATTGATCAACCTGACACCTTGAGTATTTCTACCCTGAACCGAGACTTCTTCGCCTCTGGTTCGAACAAGTGTACCTTGATCACTGATCAAAATTACTTCGTCACCATCAAACATTTGAATTGCGCCAACAATAGACCCATTTCGATCATTTAGCTTCATACCGATTACGCCCTGACCGCCCCGACCGATAACAGAGTAATCCTCTATGCGCGCCCGTTTACCATAGCCATGTTGGCTTGCGATCAAAATCTGACCGTCTTCATGTGGAATAATCAGAGAAATAACAGACTGGTTGGGCTTTAGTCGGATACCTCGAACCCCTCTCGCAGTTCTACCCATAGCGCGAACATCGGATTCTTTAAAGCGAATAACTTTACCACCACTGCCAAAGAGCATGACATCAGATGCACCATCGGTAATGGCTACACCAATTAAGGTATTTCCTTCTTCTAACTCAATTGCAATTAGGCCGGTTGTTCTCTGGCGTGAAAAATCCATTAGGGGAGTTTTCTTTACAGTGCCATTTGTCGTCGCCATGAAAACGTACTTGTCTTCTTCATAGGCATGTACCGGTAGCATTGCGGTAATGCGTTCATTTTCATCAAGCGGCAATATGTTCACCATGGGTCGACCACGGGCCGCTCGACTCGCCACGGGAATCTGGAACACTCGCAACCAATAAACTTTACCTGCATTGGTAAAGCATAAAATGGTGTCGTGAGTATTTGCGACCAATAATCGCTCAATAAAATCTTCGTCTTTTACGGCACTTGCAGATTTACCACGCCCACCTCGCTTCTGGGCTTGATATTCATCAGTAGATTGAGTCTTGGCATAGCCGCCATGGGACAAAGTCACGACCATATCCTGTTCAGGAATCAAATCTTCAGCGGTAAGATCTTCCATGGAACTAGAAATCTGCGTTAAGCGTTCATCGCCGTATTCATCACGAATAGCGATTAATTCTTCTTTGATAATATCCATCAGATGCTCTGGACTGTTCAATATCTCCAACAGCGCACCGATGGTTTCAATAATTTCTGAATATTCTGTTAATAATCTTTCCTGCTCTAAACCGGTCAAACGATTAAGGCGCATTTCCAAAATAGCTTGTGCTTGGTCTGGAGACAGAAAATACTCACCGCTATCTTTAAAGCCATAGGCATCGCCTAAGCCATCTGGCCTTGCAGCATGAGGCCCCGCTTTTTCAAGCATCTTTTGGACATTGTCTGAGCGCCAAGCCATCGCCAAGAGCTTCTCTTTAGCTTCACTCGCATTCACCGAAGACTTGATAAGTTCAATAACCTCATCAATATTGGAAAGGGCAACAGCAAGACCTTCTAATATGTGACCTCGCGCTCTGGCTTTACGCAATAAAAACACGGTTCTGCGGGTAACAACTTCTCGCCGATGTAAAACAAAGGCTTCAAGGATCTGCTTTAGATTAAGTACCCGTGGCTCACCGTCGACAAGTGCAACCATATTAATACCAAAAACACTCTGCAGCTGAGTCTGGGAATAAAGGTTATTAAGCAGAACATCACCTGACTCTCCTCTCTTCAATTCAATAACGATTCGCGTATCAACTGCAGATTCGTCTCGTAATTCACTGACACCTTCTATCTTTTTCTCTTTGACTAGCTCTGCTATTCGCTCAATTAAGCGAGCTCTATTAAGCTGGTACGGGATTTCGGTAACAATAATGGTGTCACGATTGGTTTTTTCATTGTGTAAGACTTCACACTTTGCTCGAACCTGAATTCGACCACGGCCAGTTTTGTAAGCTTGAACGATTCCTGCGCGACCGTTGATTAAGGCCCCTGTTGGAAAATCAGGCCCCGTTACGTGCTCCATTAGTCCGTCTATGTCCAGATCAGAATTGTCGATCAAAGCAAGGCAAGCGTTCACAATTTCTGTCAAATTATGGGGAGGAATATTGGTCGCCATTCCCACCGCAATACCGCTAGAGCCATTGACTAATAAATTGGGCACTCTGGAAGGTAATACTTCTGGCATTTGTAATGTGCCATCGTAGTTATCGACAAAGTCTACAGTCTCTTTGTCCAAATCAGAAAGAAGCTCATGGGCAATTTTCTTCATGCGGATTTCGGTATATCGCATTGCCGCAGCCCCATCTCCATCCATAGACCCAAAGTTGCCCTGACCATCAACTAAGGGATACCTGAGACTAAAGGACTGAGCCATACGAACGATGGTGTCATAGGCCGCAGTATCACCGTGGGGATGATACTTACCGATCACATCTCCGACTACCCGCGCAGACTTAACATAAGGTCGATTATAGGTATTATTGAGCTCGCTCATGGCGAACAATACTCTTCTGTGCACAGGTTTTAGGCCATCCCTGACGTCAGGCAGCGCCCGACCAACGATGACACTCATCGCATAGTCCAAGTAGGACTGCTTTAGCTCATCTTCAATGTTTATGTTCGTAATATCAGAGTCAAATTCAGACATGTATCAGGAAGATTCCAACCACTTAAAGCCATTAGACAAGCGCAGGAGTGTACCACAGGAAACCATCACATAACCAAAGGGTAGGCAACAAATCCTCCTGTGAAGCATTTAAGTGGCCTTATCCGGTCTTAGGTGTTGTTATAATCTTGGTTTTACGTTTATTAGTACCGATTGGATACCGCGCTATGCTTACATCATCACCCCCCGCAGCTGGGCCCGATCAAACCGGCCTGGTAATTCAACCCGAATGGATCGCGCCGGTAATACCGCGCAACACCGTTTATGAGCAGTACAGCCTGGTCATCCTAGACGACAAGATTCTCGATCTGCTGCCAAATGCGCAAGCCAAACTTAAGTATCCAGACTGGCCGATACAGCGCCTACCACAGCAGCTACTGATCCCAGGTTTTATCAATAGCCACGGCCATATGGCGATGACACTGCTGCGGGGTTACGCCGACGACAT
>JAESSY010000162.1 GCA_016763855.1 Pseudomonadales bacterium | reverse complement strand
CAGCAGCAAACGATTGCTGATTTAAGGCTACAAGCACCAACAGGTGCATGGGTTCGTTTAGGAGATGTTGCCGATATCGCCATTGAATCAGGCCCACCTCAGGTACGCCGTGATGATGTTCAGCGACGAGTCGTTATTCAAGCCAATGTACAAGGCCGGGATATGGGCAACGTGGTCAAAGATATTCGTGCAGCCATTACAAATAAAGTGGATTTACCTGCGGGTTATTCAGTTGATATTGGTGGGCAGTTTGAAAATCAGCAACGCGCACAGCAACGCCTTACGATTGTTGTACCACTTTCTATTGCCATAATAGCGCTGTTATTATATTTCGCTTTTACCAGTGTTGGTCAAGCCATGCTGATTCTAGTGAATTTGCCTTTAGCCATGATAGGCGGTGTTGTTGCCTTATATATTTCTGGTCAATACCTTTCTGTACCCAGCTCCATCGGTTTTATTACCTTATTTGGTGTAGCGGTGCTTAATGGCGTGGTCATGGTTGAAGCCATCAATCTACGCATTCAAACAGGCAGCGAAAGTATTGCCCAAGCCGTATATGAAGGCGCAATATCAAGACTTCGACCGGTATTGATGACAGCTATAACTTCCGCCCTTGGGCTAATACCAATAATCATGTCAAGTGGTGTTGGCTCTGAAATACAGCGACCATTAGCTACCGTCATTGTCGGTGGCTTGATTACTGCAACTTTCCTTACCTTATTTGTTCTACCTGTACTTTATGCTTGGTTCTCTAAAAGTCGGATTGAAGAAATGAGAAGATAATATTAGCTCGGTATCCCGTAGTAGTTCGCTACGGGGTACCTGATTATAGAAGACAGAAATGGCTTATCAAATGCATTTCGAAGATCAAGCAACTATCTACCCGACTTAAGCCCGGGTCATATACTTACCATCCGCAGTATTAATTTTAATTGACTCACCTCGTTCAATGTATTCTGGTACTTGAACGGTAAGTCCCGTTGGCATCAAAGCAGGTTTTGTCCGCGCATTGGCTGATGCGCCTTTAATACCCGGCGCTGTATCTTCAATTGTCATGACGATCGACTG
The DNA here is from genome assembly GCA_016763855.1 of Pseudomonadales bacterium. Classification (GTDB taxonomy): domain Bacteria; phylum Pseudomonadota; class Gammaproteobacteria; order Pseudomonadales; family Azotimanducaceae; genus JAHRVQ01. The sequence goes on along the minus strand of JAESSY010000162.1, from coordinate 8,785 downwards.
AGGAAGATCGATAGCAACAATATTTCCCTCAACTAACAATGCGGTAATACCCTCGAGTCCATCAGTCAAATACTCAATTTGTCCTTCGAGGGATTCTATGTTCAGCGCATATTGACTATAGTCTTCTGTGTTCATAAATATATATTGTTGGTCATCAATATAAGAAAACAGTACCGGTGCGCGCGAAAAATCTGCTGCGCCATAGGATTCATCTCCTTTGACAGAAACGTCTCGTTTTTGGCCGGTAATCAGATTGTTAAATCGAATTTTGTACAAGGTGTTGGAACCTCGGGAGGATGGGCTTTTTGATTCCAGATGCTTTACGATATGGGGTACGCCATCAAGTTCAACGACTTCTCCACGCTTCAACTCACTGGCCTTTGGCATTTATGTATCCCTCACAAATTATTAACATCGTTATTATATCAACATTAATGGACTCAAGGGATTGTCTTGATTGAGAAAGAAGATTTACCGAGAATTGCGAATGACAAAATGCCATTTGGTCGCTTCAAAGGTTTTGCCTTGATTGACTTGCCTGAAGCTTATCTACTCTGGTTTGTTGATCGAGGATTTCCAAAGGGTCGCCTGGGAGAACTGATGCAACTCACCCTTGAAATAAAGGTGAATGGCCTTGAATCCCTAATCGAGCCTCTACGAAAAGGTTAACCTACCTACATAGGTATAAGCGGAGGGCATAAAAACGGTATAGGCTTTATAAATTAACTTCCGAAGAGAAAAGAGGCTTCATCCGACGGCTTAACCAGTCAATCAGAATCTGATTAGTTTCCGCTGGTTTTTCTTGTTGAATCCAATGTCCACAATCAAGATTATGAATTTCAAGATCTTCTACATAAGGTGCCATATCAATTTTTGGCACCATATCGTGGTCACCATAAATCATTAAGGTGGGTTGCCGCACTTTCTGTTCCACATCAGCCGTTGTTTCCCAATTACGGGTAAAATTTCGATACCAGGCACAAGGTGAAACAAAACCATTTTTCTGGAATACTTCAACAAACACAGAAAGTTCTTCTTCCGACATCACCAGTTGACCTCGACTTATCTCCTTTTCTCCGTATTCAATAATCGAACCTCCCTTATCTTCTGATTCTTCTAACCATTGCTTTGTGCGATATATATTTCTTAGAAATCGCTCTGTATTTTCATGAAATTTACGCGCTGCAACTTCTGGCTGTCGATTAAAATGGACAATATAAAAATCGTCTCCTAACATTTTCTCCCAAAATGCAACAGGATCGCTCTGCCCTCTTGGCATAAAGGGCACCGAAAGATTGGCTATTCCTGCTACCCGATCTGGATGCAACAGCGCATGACCCCATAAAACAATGGCACCCCAATCATGGCCAACATATATCGCTTTCTCAATATCAAGTGCATCTAACAGGCCTACATGGTCAGCCGTTAGTTGATGTATATCATAGGCTTCTACATCAGAAGGCTTATCGGAGGCGCCATAACCACGTTGATCTGGCGCTATAACATGAAACCCTTGATCCACCAATGCAGGAATTTGGTATCGCCAACTATAGGCTAGTTCAGGCCAACCATGGGCTAACACTAGAGGAATACCCCCCTCTCCTGCTTCATGCACTGATAAGTTGATACCGTTGGTTTTGATCATCCGTGGTTTTGGAAAATCCATGTACTATTCCTGTGTATTTTGTATTGATCGTCTTAGAAACCCTACATTCTAGAAACCCTAGCTTGGCGCGTATAGGAGATTCAAGCTCTTGATGCAGAATCTCGTGATTCAAGTGCAGTTTCTAGGATCATTACTATGAACGATTAAGCTCATTCACGCAAAGCATTAACGTTCACAGACAGTCCCCTCTGGCACTACACTATCAGTCGTCTTAATTAACAGGAGAAATACATGACCGTTGGCGTAATAGCACGTTTAAAGATACAGGAAGGTAAGAACGAAGAGTTCGAAACCATATTCGCTGAACTAGTAGCTGCAGTTCGAGAAAATGAAGCTGGGAATAATTTCTACGCCCTACACAAAGCCGACAGCACAAACTATGTCGTACTGGAACAGTATGTCGATCAAGCAGCCTTGGATGCTCATGGCCAAACAGACTACTTCAAGTCTATTGGCGCTAGACTCGGAGGTTGCATGGCTGGTCGGCCGGAGGTTGAATACTTAGAAGGCGTTTAAATAAAACTGATGGGGGTTTAACCCTCCATCAGTTTCCGATACATAAAGGGAAACGAAGTATCCATTCGATAATCCACACTGCTGTGATTATCGGGGAATTCTTCATAAGTAAACTCAATACCGGCTGCTTCCATTTTCTTCGTCAATTGTCTGGCACCAAAGACCAAGGAATATTGATCATCCCTGCCACAATCTATGTAAACACCTTTTAAAGACTTAAGATTTTCTTTTACATCTGATCTCTCGATCATTTGAACTGGATCCCAAGCTAACCAATTTGACCACAACTCATCATCCAAGATACAAGTGTGGGGATCTACAGGTAGTCGTACGCCATAGGGTAATTCTGGAGCCGGATCATAAGTTGCCGCCATCGCAAGTATCATTAAGGTATGCAGGTCATTGCCTTTAACTTTTCGATCCTTTTCCATCTTCCTATAAAAAGATTTTACATTGCCATCATAGTGCGCAAGGTGCCGAAGCGTTTTTGGGAAATCACTGAGATAGGCGAGATCAAAAGCCATATCCCCCGAATGGCAAGCAATCGCACCCCAATAGTCTGAATACAACATGCCATGGGTAATCGCCCCGTATCCACCGCTTGATTTGCCAAATAATCCTTTTCCATTTTTACCAGGAATGACTCGATAGCGATTCTCTAGTTCTGGCAACATTTCCCGTGTAAGAAAATGAGCCCAATCTCCCATAACTGAGGAATTGATATACTGATTACCGCCAAGAGAAGTAAAACAGTCAGGAAAAGCAATGATAACCTCGCCCATTTTTTCTTCTGCTATCAATCGTTCAACTCTTTGTGGAACTGATTCACCAAAGCCCTTCCAGGCAATATGAGATAAACCACTTCCTGTAAAGCCAGCAATATCCACGAACAAGGGATACTCAAGATCTGAAGTGTCGTAACCCTCGGGCAAATAGACAGCTATCTGTCGGAGATGGCTATCGCCTAAGGTATTGTTCTTTATGGCATCGGAATCGAGCATAAAAGTCTCGACACGCCCCTTGGGATAATTAAAGTTGTGAATAGGCATAGTCATTTATTTCTTTCTTTTCAATTGGAGCCTACCATAATCCTAAAAACCGCAGTTGGCGATCAGAGATTAGGAATAAATTATTGCGCTTAGCTAAAAGCCTAACTACTATCGACTTTCCTTTATGCCACTAAAAAAAAGAATGAGTGAAGAAACCCCTGTCAGACGCGTAGACTTATCCACAAAAATATTTTATGGCATTGGCGCTGTCGCTAACGGCGCAAAGAGCAATGGTTTTAATTACCTACTCCTTTTTTACTATAGCCAGGTCATTGGCCTTCGAGCCGACTTGGTTTCATTGGGCATACTCATTGCCTTGATCTTTGATGCGGTGTCTGACCCCCTTGTTGGATATTTATCAGACAACTTTCATTCTCCCTGGGGACGCAGACACCCTTTTATGTATGCCGCGGGGTTGCCTGCTTCAGTCGCTTTTTATTTTTTGTGGTCTCCTCCAGATTTGGATCAGCAGGGTTTATTTCTCTATTTTGTTTGCATGGCGATTCTAATCAGAACCATGATTACCTTTTATGAAATCCCCGCTACAGCACTCGTGGCAGAACTTACCGATGACTACGACCAAAGAACCGAGATGATGAGTTTTCGTTATTTCTTTGCCTGGTGGGGCGGACTCACCATGGCTATTCTTGCCTATCGCGTGTTTCTGCCAGAGGAACTCGGTGGAACCGAATATGTAGAGGGATGGAGAAATTATGGTTTAACGGCATCGATCACGATATTTTTCTCTGTTTATATATCAGCCTGGGGAACCCACAAACATATTCCCAATCTGCGTCAGCCTCCCGAGAAACATGCTTTCAGCTTTAAAGGCACCTTTATCGAGTTAAAGGAAACCCTAGCTAACAAGTCATTCTTATCTCTCTTTATCGCCGCATTGCTCATGGCGGTCGCCTTCGGTTTAAGTGCTGCATTGAGTATTTATTTCCAGCGCCATTTCTGGGAGTTCACAACGAGTGAGATCGGTAAAATGAATCAGGCTTACTATCTCTCTGCTTTAATTGCGCTTTCTCTTGGGCCTTATATTTCTAGAAAACTCGGCAAGAAAAAAGGCGGCATGATCATTATGTCCGCAACGGGAATTTGGTTGTCTGTGCCCTACCTTCTTCGAATGGCTGGCTGGTTCCCTGAAAATCGAACTGAAACGCTTTTCTGGACATTAACAGTGATTAATGCAATTGAGGTCGTATTGTTTGTCATCTGGTCATCACTGATTGCCGCTATGATCGCAGATATTGTTGAAGAGAGTGAACTGAAAACAGGAAGACGATCTGAAGGCACCTTCTTCGCTGCTAATAGCTTTGCCTCTAAAGCCGTAAATGGTTTTGGTGTCATTGTTGCGGGTCAGATTCTCACCGCAGTTAATTTCCCCACCCAGGCTAAACCCGGTGAAATACCGATATCCATTTTGTATGACCTTGCATTAATCTATATCCCTACAATCGTTTTCTTTTATATCGCAGCGGTTTTTGCCTTGAGCTTCTATCAAATTAATCGTGAAGATCATAGTGAAAACCTAAGACAGCTTTCGGAGACTAGATAGTGTGTATTTAATTAGAAAATTTAGACAGGTGGTGTGGGACCGAAGGTTAAATAACTTCGGTTACACGATTGGCCTTTCTATGCTTCAAATGTGAGCTCATTTGCAATAAGCTCTGCCTGTTTTAGCACGGTTTCTGTTGCTAGTTTTTGCATATCGGGCGGATAACCATATTGCCTTAGTGTTCGCTTTATAATAACTTTTAGCTTCGCTCTGACACTCTCTTTTATAGTCCAGTCTATTGAAGCATTTTGTCTCACTCGTTCTGTCAGTACAACCGCCAGTTCTCTCAATTTATCATGCTGCATCAGCTCTTTAGCACTTTTATTATTGGCGACTGCAGTATAAAACGCATATTCAAAATCACTTAAACCTAATTCGCTGGCTTCATTATCCATATCGACAATGTCTTGACTCAATTTAATCAGTTCATCCATCACTTCGGCGGCAGTCAATACCTTGTTGTGATATTTTTTAATTGCATTCTCCAACATTTCCATAAGTGATTTGCTTTTCACCAAATTTTTCTTTGCGCGTAATTTGATTTCATCATTAAGCAATTTTTTCAAAACCTCCAAAGCGACATTCTTATGTTCCATGCTCTTGAGTTCGAGTAAAAACTCTTCCGATAGGATAGAAATATCAGGCTTTTTAATTCCCGCCGCATCAAACACATCAATCACTTGCTCAGAAACCAAGGCTTTGTCTATAACTTGCCGAATAGTTGTTTCTGTTTCCTCATCACTTCGCCCTAAACCTGTTACATCAAACTTAACCAAGCGCGCTTTCACTGCCTGAAAAAATGCCACCTCATCTTTAGCGTCCATTGCCTGCTCGTGAGGTATGGCGATAGCAAATGCTCTTGACAAAGCAATAACTTCATTGATAAAACGTTTTTTACCGTCTTCTAAACCAAGAATGTGATCCTCAGCTGCCAAAATTAGCGACAGCTTTTTAGCTGTATCTGCAGCAAAATAATCTTCATAAGTGAATCCGTGGAATAACTGAGATACAACTTCGAGCTTCTCCAGCATCAACTCAACAGCTTGCTCCTGTAAAATCGTTGGGTCACCTTTTCCACCCGCATCTGAATAAAAGGAAAGAGCCTTTTTTAAATCTGAGGCAATGCCCAGATAATCAACAATCAAACCACCGGGTTTATCTTTGTAAACTCGATTCACCCGTGCAATCGCTTGCATTAGGTTATGCCCTTTCATGGGTTTATCAATATAGAGCGTGTGCAAACTCGGCGCATCAAAGCCTGTTAGCCGCATATCACGTACGATCACCAATTTAAGCGGGTCATCAGGATGCTTCATTCTATCCGCCAACATCTTCCGCTGTGCCTTGGTAGTATGATGTTTCGCAATTTCAGGGCCGTCGGACGAACTGGAGGTCATCACCACTTTAATCGCCCCTTTATTCATATCATCCGAGTGCCAATCAGCCTTTATTTTGATAATTTCAGCACACAAATCAGCAGCAATTCGTCTACTCATGGAAACAATCATGCCCTTACCGTCAAACACTTCCTGTCTTTGTTCAAAATGGCTAACAATATCCTTAGCGATATTTCTTATACGATTTTCACTACCGATTAACGCCTCTAATTGTGTCCACTTTGCTTTGGCCCTCTGTGATGGGTCACGGCGGGTTTCTGTTAACTCATCTTGTGCCAGCTCATCGTCCAAGTCTTTATCTAAATTAGCAACCAATTGCTTGCCTTCATCGCTCAAATTGACTTTGGCCAAGCGACTTTCATAAAAAATACGTACTGTTGCTCCATCTTCCACCGCCTGAGCAATATCATAGACATCAATATAATTGCCAAAAACAGCAGGGGTGTTGGCATCGGTGCCTTCTATCGGTGTACCCGTAAACCCTAAATAAGTGGCGCGGGGCAAAGCATCACGCATATACTTCGCAAAGCCATATACAACTTTTTTACCCACTACATTGCCTAGCTCATCTTTATCATCAATGGTTTTTGCCCTAAAGCCATACTGAGTACGGTGGGCTTCATCGGCAATAACGACGATATTTTCCCGCTCTGACAATGTATCAAAGACATTGCCCTCTTCAGGCTGGAATTTTTGAATGGTTGAAAAATCACGCCACCAGCAGCAACCTTTAACAATTCTTTAAGCTGCCCACGATTTTCCACCTGTTTTGGTTCCTGGCGTAACAACTGAGTAGACGCAGCAAAAGTATCAAACAATTGATCATCCAAATCGTTGCGATCCGTAATGACTAAAATAGTGGGATTATCTAATGCCAGCACAATCTTACCTGTATAGAAAATCATTGAAAGAGATTTACCGCTACCTTGTGTATGCCAAACCACGCCCCCTTTACGGTCACCCTCGGGCTGATTCTTCACTCCCGTTAGACCATAATTGACTGGGTCTTCCATCACCTGACTCACTGGCGTTTGTTTTTCTAGCGCCATTTTATTCACATGGCCCGTTGCCCTCAGAGTCGATTCCACCGCGCGATTGACTGCGTAATATTGATGATAAGCCGCCAGTTTTTTAACCGTTTCGATACTCAGCACACCTGTTTTAAGGTCTTCTGATTTAGACTTTTCAAAGACAATAAAATGGCGAATCAAATCCAATAACGTTTCCTGGTTAAGCATTCCTTTGATAAGCGTTTCTAACTGGCTCACCAGATGAGATGCTTCTTCCTTACCATCTGCCGTTTTCCAACTCATAAAACGGCTTAGCCCAGCTGATAGCGAACCCGCTTTGGCTTCCAGACCATCCGAAACAATCATCAAACCATTATAGGTAAACAAGCTGGGAATGGTCGCCTTATAGGTTTGTAACTGCTGATAAGCTGACTTTACTGATGCATTTTCATCAACCGCATTTTTGAGTTCAATCACCACCAAGGGCAAACCATTGACAAACAGCACTATATCAGGGCGTTTATTTACTCCATTTTCAATCACAGTAAACTGGTTCACTACCACAAAGTTATTATTTTCAGGATTAGCAAAATCAATCAGCCAAACCAAGTCACCTCGCTGATCACCGCCTTTTTGATAAGAAACCTTTACCCCTTCGGTCAACATTCGATGAAAGGTTTCATTATTGGCGAGCAATTCAGGTGAATGAATGCGAGCGATTTCTTTGATTGCCTCTTGTTGTGCTTCATGAGGAATCAACGGATTAATTCTGGCAACTGCATCACTCAAGCGAGCAGACAATAAAACATCTTCAAAACTACTGCGTTGTGGGTTGTCACTGTTAGGGGCTATATCAGAGGCGTAGATGTATTCATAGCCCTGTTTTTGTAATAATTCTATGCAGAAGTTTTCGATGACATTTTCGGTGATTTCATTACTCATCTTGATGTTCCTTAATGACTTCACTCTCAAAGTCTTTTAGAAATCTTGATATTTTTCGACGTTTCTTATCACCCCAAGGCATTATTCTCTTCGCAGGATAACTGACATAGAGCCATCTTTTTGAGCGTGTAAATGCTACGTAAAGGTTGTTTTTTTCTTGGGTTAAATCAACCCCACCACTTCGCACAGCTCTGTAATCAGGAAAAGTTTCATCATCTAAGCCAATAATAAAAACAATATCAAATTCTTGTCCTTTCATAGTATGGACAGTGCTTAATGTTACTCCGTTATGTTCTGATAAAGGATGTGTTTTTCCAAGAGCCATCGCATTCTTAAATTGATGAAGAGATTTATTGTCAGTGTTCTTCGCATAATTTTGCCAATGCTTTAAAAGCTCCTCAATATCATTGAAAAGCATTCTTTTTTCTTCTTCATCAATTTCTAAAAATTGTTTTTGAAAATCTAAAATTCGTTTAATAAGGTTATCACCACTCTCATATAGAGAATTTACCAACTCAATTATTTTCTTTTGTGATTCATTTTTAAGTTGCTCAATAATCGTTGGTAAATTTATCTGCTTATCTGTACTCAAAGAAAGGAGTTTCAATAAACGCTGTAAATGCAGATCATCGTATGAATTTAAT
>JAESSY010000161.1 GCA_016763855.1 Pseudomonadales bacterium | reverse complement strand
TCGGTGTGTTTGCACTTAATACAACTGTCACTTACTACAAATGTCATTACCTATTCCCGTCTTTACAGTAGCTTAAAAAATAAAGAGGGCATTCTATCAGCTTTTTTTCTACGAACAAGCTTAGATAAACGCCCAATTACGCCTCGTTTGCTATATTTTTAAGCTCGTATAGGAGGGAAAGCGCTTCTCTTGGGGTCATTTCATCAAGCGATAATGCCTTTAACTGAGCAACTAGGGGAGAGGGTTCGATAGGTTCTTGTGATTGAAGAAATAAATCGGATTGCATGGGAGCAAGTGAGACTTCTTTTTCTTCAAGCTGTCTTAATTTTTGCTGTGCTTTTTCGATAACAGATTTTGGCACCCCTGCGAGTCTCGCTACCTGCAAGCCATAACTCTGACTGGCAGGTCCGTCATTGACAGAATACATGAAAATTATATTGTCTCCATGTTCCTTTGCAGACATGTGAACATTGGCCGTAGCAGGTAAAGTGTCTTCCAGAGCTGTTAGCTCAAAATAATGTGTGGCGAATAAGGTGAGTGCTTGTGATTTTTCTGCCATATAGGCCGCCGATGCCCAGGCTAAACTCAAACCGTCGAAGGTTGAAGTACCCCCGCCGATTTCGTCCAATAATACGAGAGATTGTTCTGTTGCGTTGTTCAGAATCATAGCGGTTTCTGTCATCTCAACCATAAAGGTTGACCTACCACTAGCGAGATCGTCGGAAGATCCTATTCTGGTAAATATCCTGTCGATAGGGCCGATTGAAGCTGATTTTGCAGGTACAAAACTGCCTACATGAGCGAGTAATGTGATCAGTGCAGACTGCCGCATAAATGTCGACTTACCACCCATGTTGGGGCCAGTAATAATCAGCAGTCTCCTTTCGCTGTTTAAGTCTAGATCATTGGCGACAAAGGGTTTTTCTAAGACTTCTTCAATGACTAAATGTCGTCCAGATTCAATATTGATTCCGATAGTATCTGTGAGGATAGGTTTGCACAACGATAATGTTAAGGCGCGTTCAGATAAATTGCTGATAACGTCAAGTGTTGCAATTGCATTTGCGGTTTTTTGTAGATCTGGGAGATGTTCAAGTAACAAATCTAATAACTTTTCATAGAGATGTTTTTCTCTTGCCAATGCTCGACTCTTACTGCTCAATGCCTTGTCTTCGAATTCTTTTAGTTCTGGGGTGATGAATCGTTCTGCATTTTTTAAAGTTTGTCGACGAACATAGCGTTCAGGGGCCTTGTCAGATTCCCGGCGAGATATTTCAATAAAGTATCCATGTACCCGGTTGTAGCCTACCTTCAGTGTGTTTAAACCCGTGAGTTCTCGTTCTTCTTTTTCGAGTTTGACCAAGTATTCAGCGGCATTTTCACTGATGCCTCTTAGTTCATCTAATTCACTATCATATCCACTTGCAATGACGCCGCCCTCTCGAATCACCACCGGTGGATTTTCAATAATCGCTTTTTTTAGCGTATCGAAAAGTGCCGGATAGGGCTGGGTATCTTGTCTCACTTCACTAAGCAGTTCGGTGGACATCTGATTCAGAAGATCTGACAATGTTGGCAAGATGGATAGTGCATCTCTTAAACGTGCCAAATCTCTAGGTCTGGCAGATTTAAGTGCGACACGAGCCAGTATTCTTTCTACGTCACCAATTTGCTTTAACTGTTCTTGCAAGGCTTCGAAATGATAATTAGCTTGAAGATAATCAATGGTTTCCAATCGTTTGTTTAGCGCAAGACGATCCCTGATAGGCCGGTTAAGCCACCGATTAAATAAACGACTCCCCATTGCCGTTGAATGGTGATCAAAGACTGAAAATAACGTGTGGTCAGTCCCGCCGCTGATATTTATGACGAGCTCAAGGTTTCGCCTGGATGCAGCATCAATAGAAACCGCGTCTTCACGATTGATGGTTTTCAAACCGTTAATATGCGGTAAAGCAGTACGTTGAGTTTCTTGGACATAGGAGAGTAAACAGCCCGCTGCAGCGACCGCAACGGCTTTGTCCTCACAATCAAAGGCGCTTAAATCTCGTGTACCAAATTGTTCAATTAAAGTGGCCACGGCTTGATCGTAGTCGAATTGCCAATGGGGTAATTTCCTGTTTCCCTGTCGCCTTTGGATGCTTTCTGGGTAGCTTGTTTCATCGGAAAGGATGATCTCGGCTGGATCAAGTCGCGCGATCTCTGTTGTTAAGGCTTCGTCATTTTCAAGTTCGAGAATCTCAAACCGCCCGCTTGATAGGTCAAGACTTGCGAGCCCGTAGATCTCTACCCGATTGAAAACAGAAACAATGAGATTGTCTTTGTTTGCCTGAAGTAGAGATTCATCGGTGAGTGTCCCCGGTGTGACGACTCTGACGACCTGTCGCTCAACGGGCCCTTTTGATTCAGATGGATCACCTATTTGTTCGCAGATAGCGACAGAGACGCCAGCCCTCACCAGCTTCGCGAGATAGCCGTCTAGTGCATGATATGGGATGCCGCACATGGGAATCGATTGCCCCGCTGAGGATCCTCTGGCGGTTAAGGTAATGTCTAATAGATTGGCGGCCTTCTTGGCGTCATCATAAAACATTTCATAAAAGTCTCCCATACGATAAAACAGAATTTCCTGTTTATGCTGAGACTTTAATCCCAAATATTGCTTCATCATCGGAGTATGGCTTAGTTTTTCTGTTGTCTTTGGCACTGGGTATTTATTCTGCTTGCGTCTATTAGGTTTAGGTTCTAAAGGGATTAAGATGTTTTTGTTTGTCGCATCAGCCTAGGGTATCAAATCTATTGGTAAACGACTATCGGGCGTAAAAAAACATTAGACCACCCGCGTCAATAAGAAGGTGGAATGTCTTACATCACTTTGAGAGTTTGTCGCCTTCCATAATCTCTCCACTAGGATATCCTAGAAATCGAGGGTACGGTGGTTTCGGAATAATTCAAGACATCGATGTGATGATAGAGCGGAATTATTTTCACTCGAACAACAACTTTTACTAGAATACTGGTTAAATATACAGTATAAATTCACACATTAGAAATTAGCTATCATTCTCATAACACGTTCAAAAACACGTTTATTAAAAGAGGTTCGGTATATGTCAGACAACAATACAAAAGGCCAGCATTCCACTAAAGATTCCGCTAAGGATGTCGCCAAGAAGAGTAAAGCTGATTTGCAAAAAGATCAGGCTCTAAATGCGGCACTTTCTCAAATTGAGCGTCAATTTGGTAAGGGCACCATGATGCGAATGGGAGACACTCCTAATGAGAAAATCCCATCAATTTCCACAGGGTCTCTCGGTCTGGACATTGCGCTTGGCATCGGCGGCTTACCTAGAGGGCGTATCGTTGAAATATATGGCCCTGAAGCTTCTGGTAAAACAACCCTGACACTTCAAGTGATAGCAGAAGCACAGAAAGCCGGTGGTACCTGTGCTTTTATCGATGCAGAGCATGCGCTCGATCCACTCTATGCTAGAGCACTGGGTGTCAATATTGATGATTTATTGATATCTCAACCTGATACTGGTGAGCAAGCGTTAGAAGTCTGCGACATGATTGTGCGATCCGGTGCAGTGGATGTCGTTGTCATTGACTCCGTTGCCGCCCTGACGCCGAAAGCTGAAATCGAAGGTGATATGGGTGACCACCATGTGGGGCTGCAAGCTCGTTTAATGAGCCAAGCTTTACGAAAGATGGCGGGTAATATTAAAAATTCAGGTACTTTGGTCGTATTTATCAACCAGATTCGTATGAAGATTGGCGTGATGTTCGGCAGTCCAGAGACAACCACTGGGGGTAATGCGCTTAAGTTCTATTCCTCCGTCAGGCTTGATATCCGCCGTATTGGTGCGATTAAAGACGGCGATGAAATCATTGGTAATGAAACACGCGTGAAGGTCATCAAGAACAAAGTAGCACCTCCCTTCAGGCAAGCAGAGTTCCAAATTCTATATGGCAAAGGGATCTATCTCCTCAGTGAAATCATCGATCTCGGGGTACAAGAAGGATTGATAGACAAAGCAGGCGCCTGGTACAGCTACAAGACAGATAGAATTGGTCAGGGTAAGAAGAACGCAGCTGATTACTTGTCTGAGCATCCAGAAATTGCCGCAGAGATCGAAGCGCAAATTCGAAAGAACCGAATGCCTTCTGATGATGAAGAAGACGCGAAAATAGATTCCCAAGACGGCTCTCAAGACGGCTCTCAAGACGATAATGTGACTCCCATATCTGCTTAGTCTTCTTTTCTGTAAAAAAGTCGAATTGCGGCTAAAGCATGTTTCAGGCAAGTGATATTCGTCGGGCAGCAATGGATTTGTTAGCCCGACGTGAACACAGTATGAAAGAGCTTAAAGAAAAGCTTCTAGTACGTTTTTTAAAGTACGAGAATATTCAAGTAGCAGACATCGATGAGCTGGTCTTTAAACAGATAGAACGGCTCAGGGATGAGGGTCTGCAAAGCGATGCTCGTATGGCAGAAGCTTATATTCGAGCTCGTTCAAATCGCGGACATGGCCCCCAAAAAATCGCAATGGAATTACGCGGGAAAGGCATTTGTGAGTCTTTGGTAGCAAGGTCGCTTGGGGAGAGCGGCATAGACTGGGCTTTAAAAATTGCGGCCGTGGCTACGAAAAAATATGGTGAAATACCTCCTGATGTACTCCTTGATACGACCCTTTACAAAAAATGGAAGACAAAACGTAATCGTTTTTTGCTTCAAAGAGGGTTTTCCTACGAACAAATCGCCCTTCTTGGAGATAAACCTAGAAACCGCAGTTGAATTTTATAGAAACTGCACAAGCTCTTGATGCACCTAGAAAATTTGAAAATCTCTCATCACCAACTATGTGACCACAATTTTTTCAAATTCCCTATGCACATCAATATCTTGCACATCTTTTTCGCACTCAACTGCAGTTTTTAGGATTAACAGTTCAGATATCCCTGTTTTTTCTGTATCTTTAGCACCCCAAAACCCAATGAAGTAATTAAGATGGATAGCCGCGAACTTCGTCAGGCTTTTCTGGACTATTTTGCCAGTAAAGATCATACCGTTGTTGATAGTGCCTCACTGGTGCCTGATAACGATGCGACACTCCTTTTTACAAATGCCGGGATGGTGCAGTTTAAGGATGCCTTAGCATTGCGAGAAGACCGTGGTTACAAGCGGGCAGTGAGTTGCCAGAGATGTATTCGGGCGGGTGGTAAACACAATGACCTGGATAACGTGGGATATACCGCAAGACACCATACTTTCTTTGAAATGATGGGTAATTTCAGTTTTGGCGATTATTTTAAAAAGGAAGCCATCGTTTTTGCGTGGGAATTTCTAACAGAGGTGCTAAAACTCCCCCCTGAAAAATTATGGATTACCGTCCACGATAGTGACGATGAAGCCGAGTCAATTTGGATAAATGAAATTGGTGTCGATAAAAACAGAGTCACACGCCTTGGGGACAAGGACAATTTTTGGACTATGGGTGACACTGGGCCCTGCGGTCCATGCTCAGAAATATTTTATGATCATGGTGAAGATGTCCCAGGCGGACCACCGGGAAGCTCTGATGGAGAACTAGATCGTTACATTGAAATATGGAATCTGGTTTTCACACAATTTGATCGTTCAGCCGATGGTACTTTGACACCCCTACCCAAACCTTGTGTTGATACTGGTATGGGTTTGGAACGGCTCGCAGCGATACTTCAAAATGTTCACAACAATTATGATATTGACCTTTTTAAGGCGCTGATAAAACGTGCGGCAGGAATACTAAATTGTAGTGACCTACAAAATGATTCTTTGAAAGTGATTGCAGATCACATTCGTTCAACTGCCTTTCTAATCTCTGATGGCGTGCTTCCTTCTAACGAAGGTAGAGGTTATGTTCTGAGAAGGATTATCAGGCGAGCACTAAGACATGGGCATAAGCTTCAGTCCACTGGACCATTTTTTCACAAAATGGTGGGAGAACTGGTCCATCAAATGGGTGATACCTATCCGATTCTTAAAGAGACCGCAGCGCAAATAGAAAAAGTGTTACTCAAAGAAGAAGAGCAGTTTGAGTTAACCCTCGATCAAGGCATGAAAATCTTGAATGAAACCATCGGAGGCTTAGCAGGATCAGAAATCCCCGGCGCCATCGTTTTTAAACTTTACGATACCTATGGTTTTCCGACAGATTTAACAGCAGATATCGGCCGTGAAAAAGGTCTAGGTATCGACATGGAGGGATTTGAAGGAGCAATGGAAGCTCAGCGAAATAGAGCAAGGGCTGCCAGCAAATTTGGTTCGCCTGACACTAGTTCAATCAAATTGGACTCAGTCACTGAGTTTTTAGGTTACGAAATGTTGAACTCTGAAGCGACAATCATTGCTCTATTCAAGGAAGGTAAAAATGTATCGACTCTTGAAGGAGAAGGTATTGTTGTGCTAGATAAAACACCTTTCTACGCTGAGTCAGGTGGACAAGTCGGAGACTTAGGTTCGATAAGAGATCAAGACAAGGTATTCGATGTTAGCAGTACAACCAAGAATGGCGATGCATTTCTACATCAAGGGTCAATAGCAATGGGTTCCTTAGAAGTGGGAGCCAATATTAGTGCACAAGTCGATCAAAATAATAGAGATGCGACACGCATTAATCATTCTGCTACCCACTTAATGCACGCTGCATTGAAGGATATTCTGGGTAACCATGTCAATCAAAGAGGTTCGCTGGTAGATGCAGAACGACTCAGGTTTGATTTTTCTCACTTTGAAGGCGTAACAACGGAAGAAATACGTCGTATTGAAATCTTAGTGAATGAACAGGTTAGAGCAAACTCAATAATTGAAACGGAAATTATGGATATAGCGTCTGCTAAAGAAAAAGGGGCGATGGCATTATTTGGTGAAAAATATTCTGCTGTGGTCCGCGTTCTCACCATGGGAGAAGGATTCTCTATAGAACTTTGCGGGGGTACTCACGCGTCAAGAACAGGTGATATCGGTTTTTTCAAGATCATATCAGAAACAGGTATAGCATCAGGTGTTCGACGAATCGAAGCGTTAGTGGGGGCGCAAGCACTAGAACAAGTTGGCCAACTTGAAGACGAGATGGCGATGTCTGCTTCATTGCTAAAAGCAGATAAGTCTAACTACCTTGATAAAGTTAAAAGTCTTGTTGCTCTATCGAAAAGTCAGGAAAAAGAAATTGCAAAGCTTAATATGAAACTTGCCAGTGGTGGAGGAAAGGATCTTGCTGATATTGCGATCCTAGTCAATGGCGTTAAAGTTGTCGTACATATCCTTGAGGGAGCAGATCCAAAGAGCTTGCCCGATGCCTTGGACGGACTGAAAAATAAACTTCAATCTGGCATCGTGATATTAGCCGCAACAAAAGATGAAAAAATATCCTTGATAGCGGGTGTTACCAAAGATCTAACAGACAAAGTGAATGCGGGTAAATTAGTCAATCATGTTGCTACTCAAATAGGGGGTAAAGGCGGTGGTCGGCCTGATATGGCGAGAGCCGGGGGAACAGACATTGCTGCACTCGCAGGTGCCATGTCCTCTGTAGAAGCATACTTAGGCGAATACCTATAAGGAAACAGCCGGATTATTATGAGTTTATTTGTCAAAAAATTTGGTGGTACTTCGCTTGCCACTTTGGATCATATCAAGCGTGTCGCCGAGAAAATAATCAAGGCGCGAGATCAAGGTGATGACGTGGTCGTCGTTGTTTCGGCCATGGGACATGAAACGGACCGATTGGCCACTTTAGCTAAAGAAATAGGTGCAAATGATTCAAATCTTCACCGTGAGGTGGACGTTTTGCTCTCGACTGGTGAACAGGTTACAACAGCTTTGTTAACCATGACATTGATCAAAATGGGTTGTCAGGCTAAATCTTACACCGGCGGCCAGGTGAGTATAACGACGAATACGGTTCATACGAAAGCGCGTATTCTCGATATCAATGTCGATAAACTACAAGCCGATATCGCGAAGGGGACGATTGCTGTTGTGGCAGGGTTTCAAGGCGTAGATGAGAATCAAAATATAACAACGATAGGGCGAGGAGGTTCTGACACCACAGCCGCCGCGCTGGCATCGGTCTTGGGTGCCGATGAATGCCAAATCTACACCGATGTTGAAGGTGTTTTTACGACGGATCCAAGAGTTGTTGAGGGCGCGCGCTGTCTTTCTCGAAACACCTTTGAAGAAATGTTAGAGCTTGCTAGT
Organism: Pseudomonadales bacterium; assembly: GCA_016763855.1. Lineage (GTDB taxonomy): Bacteria > Pseudomonadota > Gammaproteobacteria > Pseudomonadales > Azotimanducaceae > JAHRVQ01. Next base: position 3,154 of record JAESSY010000161.1, on the reverse strand, counting down.
CTGGGCTCTAGAGTTTTGCACTCGAGAGCGGTTGAGATTGCCAGTAAATACAAAGTTCCGATTCGGGTGCTTTCTACATTTTCAGATGCAGAAGGCACGTTGATTACCAATGAGGATAATGAAACCATGGAAAAACCAATCATCTCAGGCATTGCATTTACAAGAGACGAAGCGAAGCTGACAGTTCTGGGTGTACCGGATATACCGGGTGTGGCAGCCCAAATTTTAGGTCCTGTCAGTGATGCTAATGTTGAAGTTGATATGATTGTTCAGAATGTCGCGGCGGATAAGAGTACAGATTTCACCTTTACCGTTAGACGTGAAGATTACGATGCGGCGATGAAAATTCTGAATAAGGTAGCCAATGATGTGGGTGCTAGAGAGGTTTCAGGCGATAACAAAATTGCAAAGTTGTCATTGGTGGGTGTTGGAATGCGATCTCATGCGGGTGTTGCCAGTAAAATGTTTCAAGTGCTTTTCGATGAGTCTATTAACATTCAGATGATTTCTACCTCTGAGATTAAGATTTCCGTTGTGGTTGCAGAGAAATATATCGAGCTTGCTGTGAGGGCATTACATTCAGCTTTTGATCTTGATAAAGACTAAATTAGAATTCGATCTTTCTAAATCTCGTGACGTCGAACAATTGACAGATAATCTAGACCTACCTTGCGCCTAATTGACGCTTTGAATTCAGTTAGCAGATAAGCCGCTATCTTATTAAGAATAGTGCTAAGAATTCTTTTGATTTTTCCGCTTACTAGACAATACTTAATTTGTACTTGGTACATTTGAGAGAGATTTGTTTCTTTGAAGCAAATTAAGATTTAGTAGGGAGAATAGAATGCTTATATTGACTCGTCGCGTCGGCGAAACTTTAATGATCGGTGACGATGTGACTGTGACGGTGCTTGGGGTCAAAGGTAATCAAATACGTATTGGTGTTAACGCACCAAAAGAAATTCCCGTCCATAGAGAAGAAATTTATCAGCGCATTCAGGCAGAGAATATGGACGCATCGAAAGGTGCTGCTCATTAGTCATGGGAAACCCTAGGCCTGAACGACCTGCTTCAATAGATTAAAATACCCTGTTTGAAATTTTATATCACTATAATATCCCTTCGCAAGTAAGATTCTGTGCATCAACGCTAACCTGTAAATTGGCACCGAAGCCAATATGTGATGTTCCATGTGATAGTTCACGCCATGGGGTGCAATCAACAATCTTTCTAACCAGCTAATATACAAGGTTCGGGTGTTTTTCCGGGCATCTGAATCAAATAGATCAGGCACAGCGGCATGCTCAGCGATCTGGCGTACTCGGACAACAAACATATGGCTGGTCATAAAGGCTACCAGCCAGCATAGAAATAACCAGGGTGCACCAAACAAAGTCATGATGATGAGCATGCCAAGATTAACGCCGTAGCTTCTTAACAAATACTGCTGCATTTTGCTGTTTAGGCTTGAGAACCTTGCGGTTGCACTAGCAATCGATTTTATTCTTCGCCATCCAACCTGGCCAGTAAGGTCCCGCGTAATTTTTCGTTTCAAACTCTTGTAAGTGATGGGGTAATTTTGGTAGTTGCTTAAATCCGGATCGTCCTTCGTACCTGCCTCTCTATGGTGATTCAGATGCCCTTTTATGTAGGTATCTTTGTCGGAAAAAACCCAATAACCGGCTAGCCAGTTCCCCACAAAGTCATTCAGGTTTTTGGAGCTGAATAGCGTGCGATGGCCTGTTTCATGAACGACGATACCGAGCCCTAATTGTCGACCTCCCAGTATGAAAGTCCCGATTAATATTGTCAGTGGGTTTGTGTATAGGCTCATCAATGCAAAGGTTGCAATGATGATAAACCAGTCGCTCAATATTGTTAGTGAGGCGAGGAAATTATTTTTCTCTGTTACTTTTTTGAGTTCTTCAGGACTCAATATTTCTAATATATTCACATTGCTTCCTGTGTAGTTTGCATCTTCGTTAAGCCAGACATTGCGGCTAATCCAGATGTGGGGGTAGTGTTTGGCCGTGATAGAGAAGAAAGGCTCCAAATATATCGGCCTCTTTGATCGTAAGTTTTCAAAGTTTTCCAGAGTTTTATACGGTTCTTTGGTGAGTGTCTTTTTATTGGGATTAAAGGATCATTTGCCAGCAGAGCTATTGCTGCGCCGCCTAAATGAAAGCTCTCTTTTTTCGCTTGGTGTAAAGGCAAAGTATTGAGTCGGTCCAGACTCTTAGTCAATTTGCTTTGCATATCGAGATATTCTTGATCGAGGGTCCGCGTATCAAACTGCTCAAACCATTGGTTTTTCACTTTTTCCGAGAGGCTCGCTGATGAGATAAAGATGATGTTTTCAGTCAGTCCCATCTTTATAAGAAAACTTTCCGTGTTAATTAGGTTTAAGTTGTCTGGGCGTGTCCATAACTTATCACTTACTTGACGTAAACCATTGATGTTAAGAACCCAGCGAGATCTTTTGTCCAAAGCGAGAGGGATATGAACACAAATCCAGGAATCTTCGGGCCAAGGTTTACAGCGATCTTCTCCGAGACGCCATCTCTCGGCAAATTCATTAATAGGATTCGTCGTATTGCTGAGCCGGTATTGTCCTCGCTGTAGTTTTACAACAATTTCTTTATTGACCAATCGTGACAGGCTAACCCTCATTAAATTTTCTGAGTAGTCAAATAGCTTACCTGTATCCATGATGGTTTTAACATCCGCGCCTCTTTCTTGATAGGTTCGGAGCAGATCTATGATGAGTGTGGTCGCTTTCATTAATATTACAAAATAATACATCGGATGTGATAAAGTGTAATATCACACAATCTTGAGGACAAGGCAATTGTTATTAGTCTTGATGCTGGTCTTGAGATCAGTCTTTCTGTAAAAAACTCCAAAAAAGGCTTATTCGATATTGACTGCATAGGGTCTCATCCTGATAATACGCCTTCTTCGCGCGCCAGTAGCTCAGTTGGATAGAGTGTCTGGCTACGAACCAGAAGGTCGGGGGTTCGACTCCCTCCTGGCGCACCATTATTCAAGTCTGTGTTGTTTCAAACACAGGGCAAAAAGAAAGCTGGAATTTCAATCCGGTAAGATCCTAAGCTTGATTAGGTCTAACTTAGCTTCAATTAGGTTCAATTGCGTT
>JAESSY010000160.1 GCA_016763855.1 Pseudomonadales bacterium | reverse complement strand
ATGACTAACAAAAATCAGTGTACCCTCATAGCTTTCCAAGCCGTAATTGAGCGCTTCAATAGATTCCATATCGAGGTGGTTAGTGGGTTCGTCCATTAGAATAATATTGGGGTGTTGGAGCATGATCTTGCCGAAGAGCATCCGTCCCTGTTCTCCACCTGAGATAACATTGACTGATTTATTTCCCTCGTGAGAAGTGAAGAGCAAACGACCCAAGGTGCCTCGCAGAACCTGTTCGTCATCTTCTACTTTTGCCCACTGCGCCATCCAATCAATAAGTGTCTTATTCGAGTCGAAATCTTTAGCATGATCTTGCGCGTAATAACCCAATTTTGCGTTTTCGGACCATTTGATGACACCAGAGGTAGCATCGAGATCTCCAACAAGACATCTCAATAAGGTTGTTTTACCAATACCGTTTGGCCCGATAATGGCTATTCCTTCGCCGACATTGACCATTAGATTCAAGTTTTTAAACAGCACTTCGTCATAGGTTTTGCCTAATCCTTCGACTTCAACTGCACGGCGGTGCAATACCTTTTCCTGTTCAAATCGAATATAAGGACTTTGACGGCTAGAAGGCTTTACCTCGGCTAATTCAATTTTATCAATTTGCCTGGCCCGTGAGGTCGCTTGTTTCGACTTAGAAGCATTAGCCGAGAAACGAGAGACAAAAGTACGCAATTCAGCAATCTGAGCTTTTTTCTTGGCGTTGTCATTTATGAGACTTTCCCTTGCCTGTGTTGATGCGGTCATGTAGGTATCGTAAGAGCCGGGATAGACACGTAATTCTCCATAATCCAAATCCGCCATATGTGTACAAACGCTATTAAGAAAGTGGCGGTCGTGAGAGATGATGATCATGGTGCATTTGCGCTCATTTAGCGCACCTTCGAGCCAACGAATGGTGTTAATGTCAAGATTATTGGTGGGTTCATCCAAGAGCATGATGTCAGGATCAGAGAACAAAACTTGTGCGAGGAGAACCCTTAGTTTCCAACCGGGTGCCACTTCGCTCATAGAGCCGTAGTGTTGTTCGACAGGAATACCTACGCCGAGTAAGAGTTCACCTGCTCTTGGCTCAGCACTGTAACCGTCCATTTCGGCAAATTCCGATTCTAATTCTGCCGCTCTCATGCCATCTTCTTCTGTCATATCCGGGTTTGCGTAGATAGCGTCTCTTTCAGATTTCACTTTCCAAAGTTCTTCGTGCCCCATGATGACAGTGTCAATAACATTGAATTCCTCAAATGCAAATTGATCCTGGCCCAATTTACCTATTCTTTCATTGGGGTCTTTCGAGACGTTTCCCGTCGTAGGTGTTAGATCACCGCCGAGAATTTTTATGAAGGTAGATTTACCACTACCATTTGCGCCAATCAGGCCATAACAGTTGCCTTCTCCAAATTTAACAGAGACATTTTCAAACAGTGGCTTCGCGCCAAATTGCATAGTGACATTAGATGAGATAAGCAAAACGATTTCCGTAGTTGTGAGTAATTGGTTGTTGTGATTAATAGTTGTGATAAATGAAGTTGGATAAGTTGAAGGTCCTTTGGGGTAAACATCAATAATTGCGACTCTCAACACAGAGGCAAAATCGGCGCGAATTATGGCATAAAAATGTCCATAGGAGCAGAGGCAATAGTATATTATTCTCTGTTCAATTGAGTGGAAGCCCTGATGACTGATTTTGACAAGGTCTACGACCGAAGTGCTAGCAATAGCGTTAAATGGGATAAGTACCAGGGGCAAGATATTCTCCCAATGTGGGTTGCGGATATGGATTTCAGATCACCATCCCCAGTGATAGATGCGATCAAAGAAAAAGCAGAGGAGGGCATATTATCCTATGGTAATCCACCTCCCGAGCTGAGCAGCGTGTTCATTAATCGCATGGAAAGGATGTACGGATGGCAAGTAAGGGATGAAGATATCGTTTTTATCAATGGCGTTGTACCTGCTCTTAATATGGCCTGTAGGGCTTTAGTAGGCAAGAATGAAGCCTTAATCACAGCGACTCCTATCTATACCCCCTTTTTAGAGGTAGGGGAGAATAATGACGTTAAGCTATTCAAAATCAAGGCAGAAGAGGGAGCAGATGGCTGGAAATATCCTTTAGAAGCATTAGAAGGCTCGCTACGGAATCATCCTGAAATCAAAATGCTTCTTTTGTGCAACCCCTTTAATCCAATAGGCAGATCATTGAGAAAAATTGAACTTATCAAAATTGTTAGTTTGTGTAAGCAATATGATGTATGGATTTGTTCAGATGAGATTCATTGCGAGTTGGTTTTCGATGATACGGTTCACTTCCCCGTCGCAAACCTGAGTGCGGAGGCAGCAGATATTTCAATAAGTTTGATGGCGCCTACTAAGACATTTAATCTGGCAGGGGTGGGTGGATCGATTGCTATTATTAATAATCAAGAGGTCAGGGAAAAGTTTTGTATCGCAAAACGGGGTATGTGTGCGAGAGTATCAACCCTAACTTTTGCAGCGATGTTAGCGGCATATCGTGACTGTGAAGCATGGAAGGAAGACTTGTTGCAGTACTTGCAAGACAATCGCGACTACCTCTTATCAAGGATGTCAAAGATTGATGGTATTCGTATGAACCACGTTGAATCAACCTATCTTGCTTGGCTAGATGTGAGAAGTCTGGGTCTAAATGACCCTCAACATTTTTTTGAGTCTGCGGGAGTTGGCCTTTCTCCTGGGTCTCAATATGAAGGACCAGAATACATGCGCCTCAATTTTGCTTGTCCACGTAGTGTGTTAGCCGACGCCTGCGATCGAATTGAAAAAGCGGTTCGGAATCAGTAAGTTACCCCCAATTGGGGGTAACTCGAAATGTCCTTCACCCAGTAAAGTAGAATCTTATGTCATGAATGTTATCTGTTAGGGCGCTAATTTAGTATGTCGATTTCTGACAAAACTGCTAAGACACTTTCTAATCCCAATCGAGTGCTGATTGTAGAGGATAATGCCGATTCTTTGTCGTGGCTAGTCAAGTGTGTCAATACAGCATTTCCTAAAGCCAATGTAGTTACCGGCATTGATGTTAGTTCAGCATTAGACCTTGTAAAGCAATATCCCATTGATATAGCCTTGATCGATCTTGGTTTACCCGATGGAAGTGGTTTGCAAGTTATTCATGCGTTGAGGCAATCTACAAAAAGCAAACAGGTTTACATCGTTGTTGCAACAATATACGAGGATGACAAACACTTGTTTTCTGCTTTAAAAACAGGCGCGCAAGGATATATCCTAAAGGATCAGGATAGAGAAAAAATCGTCTCGTTTTTGCATGGGATTGCGGAAGGCATACCGCCGATATCCGATAAGGTAACTAAAAATATTATTAGTCATTTTAACGCCAAAGGGGAGGCAGCAGAGGACGTTCACTTGGCGCCCAGAGAACAAGATGTATTAAAATTGATCGCGAAAGGTTTCAGCGTATCTGATAGCGCTAATATTTTGGGGTTAACGGGGAATACTGTAAAAGGATACGTAAAAACGATCTATTCAAAACTAGGAATTGGTTCTCGTGCAGAAGCTACAGTCGAAGCGATTAGATTGGGCTTGGTCGATCTAGATTAAACTAGAAACCGCACCGAACTATTTTGAGAAAATCAGCCTCCCTCTCTATATACCGATTCAAAATATCCGAATATTCAATGAGTCTCTGAGGTATACTTAAGCTCGAATTTCACTACTAATAGAAAATGAGTAAAAAGCCAATTCGTCTCTCAAGACCAAAATGAGAAGAGCATGAACAAGACTTCCCGCGCCTATCACCATGGTGATTTGCGACAAACGATTATTGAGGCAGCTTGTGAACACTTACGTGTTTCAGGGGCTGACACTTTGAGTTTGAGAGCACTTGCCCGGGATGTTGGCGTTTCTCCAACGGCTCCCTATCGTCATTTTGATTCTAAAAATGCGCTATTCGCCGCAGTCGCTGTCTATGGATTCACCTTACTAGAAGTTGAACTTAGAAAAGCTAGTCATCGATACGAAGATGATGTTGAATTGGCTATCGTCGAGGTGGGTTTGGCCTATGTCGGATGGGCGTTAGCAAACCCTGAAAAATACCAACTCTTTTTTGATTCTTCTCTAATAGAGTTTGGTAACTTCAAAGAATTGGTCGAAGTTGGGCAAAGGTCCTTCAATGTAATTGAATCAATTATTAAACAAGGTATTTGCGAAGGAGTATTGATCGACAAACCCATCGACTTGTTGGCCGGGACCATTTGGGCATCCATTCACGGTATTGCCAGCTTATTGATTTCCAAGTCTGATGTTCAGTTGTTAGACATTGAATCCTCAGTTGTTAATGTCATTCATCGCCTTAACGAAGACCCTAGAGCTACCCTAGAATTGCTATTTAATAGCATTAAAAAAAGATAAGCGCTTGGCTTTCTACAGAAGCCAGCCTAATACTAGAAAATTGAATGTGCTTACCTATACAAATTCAGTTTATATTCTAATTTTTGCCCAACCCCCTTTACGCCAAAAGTAGGTGAATATGAAAGCATGCCCTCCTCTATAAGCAAATTGATGTACACACCAAATACCCATCAAACCATACCCGAATTCCAAGCCAAACAAGTAGGCACCCGGTACTAACAGTCCCCACTGCGTAACGAGATTGATCCAAGTGACCCTTTTTACATCACCCGCGCCATTGAGCATCATGGCGAACATATAACCAACGCCATTGATGCCTATCATTAGGCCAAGAATGCGTGTTGGCCAGATTCCGATTTCTCGGGTGGCATCGTCGTGAATCCAAATCGAAAGGATTTGGTCTGGAAACAGCCAGAACGGCATGCCCATAATGAACATACCGATAGCACCTATCTTGATTACATCCCAAGCCCATTCTGCAGCTTCGTCAGGTTTACGCTCTCCGAGCGCTTGACCTACAAGCGTTGCGCCAGCAGTACCGAGACCCCAACCCGGTAAACCAACCAGGCCGATAAAATTAATCAACACTGCATAGCAGGCTAATTCTTTTGTTCCAATGGCGCCTACGATTCCATAGGTCAGGGTTAGGGCTGTTATGTCAAGAAAATGTTGAAGACCCGCTGGAACTGCCAAGCGAAGCGTTTGTTTATGTTCAATCCATGTTGGCAAACGTTTGAAGTACCCATAAGGCTTTCCATGAACTAAACCCAAACGAAGAAAAAGTACAGATCCCAGTACGGCAGAAAGCGCTGTCGCGAATCCAGCTCCTTCGGCACCCATCTTTGGGGCACCGAAGTGACCAAAAATAAAGATGTAGTTGAATAGTATATTTGATGCGTGCATGAGTAAGAGTGATGGGATGTATATTCTGGAGAGTCCCGTTCCATTCCAAAACCCCGTATTTGCTGCAATAAACCCAACAAAAACAGCTTGAAGAATAAGCCACCGTATATAGTCAATGCCAATTCGAATCACTTCTGGGTCGTTGTTAACCAAAGGATAAAGATAAGGAGTAAGCTGATAGAGAAGTGCTGAGAAAAGAGGTGCGCTAAGGGTAATAATCACTACGGCGCTTGTGAGGTAAACTCCGCTCTCGTCCTGTTTTTTCTCTCCCTTGCGTCTTGATACCAATGCTTGCACTGCAATTGAAAAACCGTATAAAAACCCTAGATAGATAAAGGCTGCGAAAGACGAAAACCCGACTGCGCCAAGGGCAGCATTTCCCAATGTGCTGACCATAGCGGTATCGACTAGTCCTAATATTACACTAGAGATCATACCGCCTATTATCGGGAGACCTATTTTAGAGATTTTCTTTGTTCTTGCTAAGGTAATCATATATATATTTGCGGTGGCTATGGCGCATTATTTCCGAGGCGGAAAAAAGCCAAAGTATGTCCTGCATGATTGTTAGTTTCAATGCCTCGGGTTAGTCTTTCTCTTGCAATAAATTTATTTTGCGGTAGTCGACTTAGCCATATGTCATTTTTTATAAGAGCATCAGATGTCCAACAAAAAATATCGTATACACAAGATTAAAATTGGTCCTAATATCATAAGCTGGTATGAGTGGGGCGAGCGTGATGACAATTTCCCGAGTATATTCCTTGTCCATGCAACCGGGTTTCACGGTAGGTGTTGGGAGCAAGTAGTACAATTACTACCCGATCGACATATTGTAGCGATTGATATGAGAGGTCATGGGCAGAGCGAGAATTATGGACCATTTACCTGGAATGTGTTTGGAGACGACATTATTGAGTTTTTAACCCGCCTTGATATGCAAAATTTACTCGGGGTGGGTCATTCCCTCGGCGGGTATGCCTTAACCCATGCACTGTCAGAAGCACAGAGTCGTTTTGTACGTGCACTTCTCATTGATCCTGTGATTATGGATCCAAGAATATATTTTCAAGGTGTTGCCAAGCATGACAAGTTTCTTAATAAAGACGGGCAGCATCCTGTCGAAAGAAGGCGCAATGAATTTGCAGATAAAGAAGACATGTTTAATAGCCTAGTAGGCAAGGGAGGTTTTGCTCAATGGACGGATGCATCTCTTAGAGACTATTGCCGATATGGATTGGTGAAGGCATCTGATGGATACGAACTGGCTTGTTCGCCAAAAATAGAAGCTGCGATATATATGGGAAGCACAACTATGAATATCATCGATATGATAGGCAAAATAGATTTACCCGTCACGGTATTGCGAGCCGAAGAACGCGTCGGGAAACTCGACAAAATCGATTTTTCTAAATCTCCGACCTGGCCTGAAATTGCTCAGCACTTTCCTCAAGGGAAAGATGTTTATTTGCCCGAAAAGTCTCACATGATGCCTATGCAAGATCCAGTTTTAATTGCTGAATATATACTAAGTTGAAACCCTTGCTCGCCATCACCATGGGAGACCCGGCAGGTGTGGGTGCAGAAGTTATTGTTAAGAATTTTGCTCAAAAAAGCATCTATGCCGAGGTACAACCTTTTGTGATTGGGGATTGTCGCTGTCTGGAACAGGCGCAAGCGCAAACTGGCATGACCCAGACAATTATGCCGCTTTTGTCATTGTCAGAGCTTGAGCAAAGGGATGATGTCTTGCAGGTAATCGAATCCACAAAGTTTGATTTTGCTAAACTGCAAATGGGTAAAATCAATGCTGCCTGTGGCAGGGTAGCGGTCAAATATTTTGAACATGCGATAGATTTAGCCCTCTCGAATAATATTGATGGCATTGTGACTTGCCCCATCAATAAGGAAGCCATTCATGCTGCAGGATATACCGATGATATTGGCCATCAGGAGATACTTGCCCGGAAGACAGATAGTAAACTGACAGCGACAATGCTGATGACCGAAGGACTTAAGGTTGCACACCTCTCTACTCATCTATCCCTTGGAGATGCCGTTAAACATGTCAAGACACCCATTCTTGTTGAGAAACTCGTCTTGACTGCTGAGCATCTCAGGCAATGGATGGGCAAAGAGCCAAAAATTGCCGTGGCGGCGCTGAATCCCCACGGTGGAGAGGGGGGGTTAATCGGCAAAGAAGAAATAGAAGAAATACTGCCTGCTGTGATCGAAGCGCGTCAACAAGGACTTGATATCGTGGGGCCCTATCCTGCTGACTCTGTATTCTATCGAGCGGTGGCAGGAGAATTTGATGCGGTCTTGGCGCTTTATCATGATCAGGGCCACATAGCGATAAAGATGCATAATTTTGAGGATAGTATAACGGCGACGATGGGGATTCCCTTTATCCGGACTTCAGTCGATCATGGCACTGCATTCGATATTGCCGGCCAGAATATGGCAAATGCTGTCGGCCTTAGTCGAGCCATTGATGCAGCGGTTAGTATGATGCATTCAAAATTGCATTAGCCAAGACTGCTATTAATTCAAGTTAGAACTCTCCATCATTCAAATCATTGCGTTCGATAAGCGCCATGTTATTTGATAATCTACTACAATACCAAATTGATAATTTACTGAAAAAGCTTAATGAAGGAGTGATAAGTACAATGCCACTAGTACTCAACGAAGAACAGAATATGTTACGGGATGCAGCAAAAGACTTCTGCACCAACAATACTCCAATCACTCAGCTACGAAGCCTTCGGGATGAAAAAAGTGATGAAGGATATGATGGAGAGACCTGGCAACAAATGGTTGATCTGGGATGGGCGGGAATCACGATTCCTGAGGAATTCGGCGGACTGGGTTTTGGTTATCTGGGAATGGGTGTGGTCATGGAAGAATGTGGTAGAACGTTAACTGCATCTCCACTTTTTTCAACCAGCGTGTTGGGTGCAAGCGCTATTCTTCATAGTGGAACGGAAGAACAAAAAAACCAATTGTTGCCGATGGTCGCAGCTGGAGAATTATTTTTAAGCCTCGCTTTGGAAGAATCTGCTCATCATAACCCTTATAGCATCGGTACTACTGCTGAGAAGTCTGGAGATGGGTATCAGTTAAGTGGTAAGAAAACTTTCGTTCTGGATGGACATATCGCTAACAAGATTATTGTTGTTGCGAGAACAACAGGAGCGGAAAATGACCGAGAAGGTTTATCGCTTATTCTCATCGACGCAGACGCCAAGGGAGTGCAGATTACCAGAACGATCATGGCAGACAGCCGAAACGCGGCGAATATTGTCTTTGATAATGCTGAAGGCGTTCTCCTGGGTGAAGAAGGTATAGGTGCTGGAGTGCTAGATAAAATTTTGGATACGGGACGTATCCTCCTTTCAGCTGAGATGTTAGGGGGTGTCCAAGAGTGTTTTGAGCGCACCATAGAGTATCTAAAGGTCAGAGAACAATTCGGTGTGCCAATTGGATCCTTCCAGGGATTGAAGCATCGGGCAGCACAGATGTTCTGCGAGGTTGAACTGTCTAAATCTGTTGTACTAGAAGCATTGTCCGCTCTGGATGAAGATGCTGATGAGATTGCCGAGCTAGCGAGTCTTGTTAAAACTCGATTAAACGATACTTATAATCTCGTGAGCAGTGAAGGTGTTCAAATGCATGGTGGAATAGGCATGACCGATGAGTATGAAATCGGATTCTTTTTGAAACGCTCTAGAGTATGTGAACATGCAATGGGAAATAGTGCCTTTCATCGAAATCGATACGGCCTTATTCAAGGCTATTAAAAAAGCCTTTCGCGGACGATAAAAAGCCTTTAGCCAGAAAATAAAAAGCCTTTAGCGATAGTAAAAAGCCCAACGATAAGTTGGGCTTAAGTGTTACACGCGTGTTTGCGTTCTTTTACAAAATGGTGCGTACATCACGACTCTAAGGCTCCATAGGAGTTTTCAGACCTTGGCGTCTTTCGTACGCTGGCAGATTTAGTTGTCCGCCTATGAGAGATGCCTCCATCTCTAAAATATACATTACGCCTATTTTCTCCATTTGTTAAAGAACGAATAGGCATGAAGGGATTTTCTTTATAATTCTATCTTCTATAAAATTCACCTGACTTGGCGCTCCGAAAAACTGCTTTGTAAGGGCTTGAAAACATTACTTAACAGAATTCTAATTTTTGTGGTTTTAGAGCCAAAGAATTAAGTCGAAGATATACAGTGTCATCTTTGGATGAAGTGCTTACCATGATCGTTTTTGATCCTCAACTAGAGAGTATCGATGTTGGTTTCTGCGTGCGCAAAAAAAGTTTGTTATCATCGAAAAAAATTCAAGTATTACGGCACTCGGTTTAGAGTTTATCGTATAAATTAGTATAAATTTTCTGGTGTAGGATTAGGAAATTTGAGTGTAGCGTTAATGTCAAAATTTATTAGTAATCAGAAGCTATTTTTATAGGACACTGCGTTTATAAGAAGTTACGACTATTAGAAACCATGAATATCAAAATTACAGAGAGCGCGAGAGCATGAAGATGAAGGGATTTAAGTGGCTAAGAACAATTACAGTGCTAGTCATACCGGTCTTGTTTGGATTTGGACCTTGCGGACCCATAGCAGGAACGCAAGTCTCTGGACACTTAGTTGAGGGGCGCATCACTGACTTTCAATTCGTTAATCAGGTAGACCACTGTACACTCGAAGTTAATGCTGTTAAACCTCATTCTGTTACTGTGAATTGTTGGAGTGTGGGAAATCAATTGTTTGTCGGTTGCAAAGACTGTGATGGAAAAACATGGTCAAAATACATATCTTCTGACCCCTTCGCGAGAATCAAAATAGGTGAGAATCTTTATCCAGTAAAATTAACAAAGATGAGTGACAATATTGCAATTGAAAGAGCATGGAAGTTTAGCTGGGAAAAATATGGTGATGGTGAGATCGATCCGATTCCTGATGGATATTGGTTGTACCATCTTGGTTCGCATTCAAAGCCTAGTTAAAGCAAGTCGTCTCTAACACTCAGGAATATTCTTCTGATTGGTTTCTTGCGTAGGGATGTCTTGAGATATACTCAATCTTGTCACACTCTTCTCCGCTAAGATTAGGAAACTCACCTAAGAGGGCTTGAACAATTTCTTCAGAACTTGGTGGCTCTCTTAAATCTGCGTGTTGCCAGTAGTTTTCAATGACCCAATTTAAGGCATCGAGACAAGGAGTTATATAACCGTGTATCTGGGTATGCCGCTCACTTGCAATTTTGGCCTTCAGCAATTCGTTCGGTATGACAATATGTATTTTTTTTGCCCAACTGATTAGGTTTTGGTGGTCAACATAAAGCGTAGAAAAATATTTCTTGCTCTTGATAATATCTAAGTCCTTACCTAGGGCGCGGCGAATCTTATTCTCAATATCTAGAATTTCTGTATCGAGTTGTTCATTTTTTGATCCCGCTTGTAGCATTTTTCTGTGAGGGACACAGGCACAAAGCAGATTGGCGGCTTCTTCTACGGTCCATTTTGGATACATAACCCACTGTAAAGCGTAACCATAATATTGTGGCGGATGTTTTAGGAATAGTGGATTATTGGAAACCTTTAACTCCATTCCTTTTACTTCCCCTCTTTTTGCTTTCGTACTTTTAATATCATCTTTCATAAATTGCTATATACTCGCTCAAAAACCAATCCAAACTCCGGCAGATTAATCGTTAGCATCAAGTTAAAATGCCTTAGATCAACCTGATTATAATTTAGTCTATGCCTGAAACCTACAATCTCATTTTTTTTCCAACCGTCTCAACGGGCACCGAAGAAGAAGTCATCAAAAGCTTGAGTACTACTCTAAAAGTGGATGTCTCCAAGGTTGAAGAATGGTTTGCTGCGGGTAAGCCTACGGTTTTGATGAAAAATGTAAGCCACGAAGTAGCTGATCGCTATAGAGAGGCTATTACGAACTGCGGTGCTAATTGCAATGTCCAACCGAGTGGAATTGCTTCGGGTCTCTCCCTCGAGCCTAAACCCCAAGTAACAGATCTATTCCTCTGTCCCTCTTGTGCCTATGAAGAGGAATTGGATGAGGGGATGACTTATGAAGAATGCCCTAGTTGCGGATTGGTCGTTGAAAAGTGGGAGGCCAAGCAGTTAGCAGAGGCAGAGAAAGCTGAAATTCGTCGTAGATTACTTCGAGATGCCAGAATACAGGAAGAGGGGGTTGATGATGCTACGCGAAAACAAGATGAGCTGGAGAGAATAAGAGCAATAGAAAGAGAATTGATGATCGAATTGGGGATTAAGCCTCCAGGTCGATTTTGGATGTTTTTTTCCAGTAACCCAGTGTCTGTATCAATTTCATTGGCCGCATTGCTCGTAACAGCTTCACTCGCTTTAAGCTTTTTTCTTAATCAATACATTGATGCTGAGGAACAGGCCCAACTCTTAAAGGCTGCACCTATTGAAGAAATTCAAGAAGCAGTACCGATTCTGGCTGAGGCTGTATCCTTGAAACAAAGCGGCAACCAATCTCTCGTTTCTGAATTAGCAGATGTTACAGAAAATCTACGGGGTAGTCGTGAACAAGCTCTACAAGTTGTTAAAGCAGCAGAACAGATGATGAAAGGAATCGGAGCGGATGCCTTTATTCAATCTACAAAGCATTCTAGTGCCAATAAAAAGTTAACCTTAAAAGCGCCAGGGGAACCACCACAAATCCCTGTAAATACCGACACGATTGGGGGGATTAAAGGGTTGCCAGGTCTCGATAACTTTGATGATGAGGAATTGAACAATATTGTGCCATCTATGGCTATTCAGGGTGAAGATAAAATTATCTTACTGATGTCCAAAACATTAAGTGTCCCTGACTCTGATAATCCTAGTGGACCTAATATTAGGGTGAGTAAACTTTCAAAGTTGGACGGCTCGAACATTATTAATCTTCTAAAATCAGTGTCAGTTGATTTTGAATGGGATGGATATTTACTGAGCGAGGTAGATAAACGACTTAACAAAGGTGACTTTGCAGATGCTTCAGAAATTGCTAAATTTATTAAGAATCCCAATTTTCGAATTCGTGCATTAAGCAATACCATGGAAAAATTGGTTAAAACTAACCCAAATGTAAATTTACAATCTTATCAGTCACAATTTGGCAGTGAGCTGCAGAAAATTCAAAATGTAGATAGAAGCATAGCGTTGCGATTGGATCTCGCTACAAGACTGGGAGATAACGGCTTCGTTACTGAGCCCTTCGACACGATAGAAGTACTTGAAAAAGAGCTCAATAAAACGACTAATCAGTTTGACAAATCTATTATTGCTGCGAGATTAGCCGTCGCATTCCTCGGTCAAGTAGATAAGGCTAGCGCGCGCGAATTATTTTCCCTCGCCACTAAGAGCGCAGGCCTTATCACGAGTAAATCAGAACGCATAAGAGCATTTAGTCTGATTGCTCAACGCTATTACGATGCGAGAAATGTAACCATAGCGAATGAAATATTATCAGAGGCACAACTTTTTTCAGCAACAGAATTAACTTATATCGAAAGAGGAAAAGCTTTCGCACATATCGCATTTGCTCAACTTTATTTGGGAGATTTGAGCGGAGCGCTGATTTCTGTTGATAATGCCAGTCGAGGTAAAGCCAGAAACCAATTGTTGGTACAACTAGCTGAATCACTCATTAGTGTTGATCGAAATTATCTTGCCCGCCAGCTTTTGAATCAAATTAATGGTGGTACGCTTTATCATCGTTTAGCGCTAAAAATAGCAGCAACGCTCCTTTTTCAAGGTAATGCTGATGAAGCGAAAGGTTTTGCTGCGATGAACATAAAACTTCTCAATAAGATCCAGAGTGAAGCGCAATCTAGCCTTATCCTATCTCAATATGCTCGACTGTATGCGCGAATGAGAAATTCTTCACAATCATCAAAACTGTTTAGTGATGCTTTGTTAAAAGCTGAAAATTTAAGGGATCGAGAACTGTCAGTGGTTAGAGGTTTGATCGCAATAAATCAAGCACGTAGTTTGGAAGTAGCTGCAGCTTATGTGACACTCGAACTTGTTGAAGCGCAATTTGTTAAAGAGTCTCTTGGTTCTCAGTTAAGAATAACGGAAAGAACCATTGGCGCTTTAGAGTAAACTTAAGCAT
Organism: Pseudomonadales bacterium; assembly: GCA_016763855.1. Classification (GTDB taxonomy): domain Bacteria; phylum Pseudomonadota; class Gammaproteobacteria; order Pseudomonadales; family Azotimanducaceae; genus JAHRVQ01. The sequence continues at coordinate 12,650 of JAESSY010000160.1, read as the reverse complement.
AAAATCTTACAAATAGAAGCTTAGAAATAGAAGCTGAGGTCTATCGAGATTGAATTTGGATTGCCACCATATTCAGAACCGAATTGAAGTCCTTCCAAGGCATTCAAAAAGTCATCTCCTGTGAAGTGATAATAAGCGAGCCCTAGATAGAGATTTTCAGACAAGCTGTAATTCAAAGCGGCATTTAGAAATAAAGATTTGTCGTCGAGATTAACAATTCCTTGAAATCCAAGGTTCAAAAGAGCGCTTATTTGCCAGTTCAGACTAGATAGGAGATAGTTTGTTCCTAGAAGGAAAACACCACCATCTTGATAGGCCTTATCATTTTGGAGGTCTGTATACCCACTAGGATTAGAAGCACCAGCGCCATTATTGTGATATTCCAGCATGAAGAAAGTGTTTTCAGTGAATGCATAATCGAAACCCAGAGAGAGTCGATAGTAATCTGCATTACCCTTGACATAGGCGACTTCTAACCAGGTACCTATAGCGCCCAATGCTCCTTGATAACCAAGCCCCAGTAATTTTTGTTTGCTGAATTGCATCGCGGTAACTTGGATGTCATTCCCAGAAAGATTGCCTAACCATTGGACAAATACTGCGGAGTTTTCAATTTTTGCGTCCTTGCTAAGAACGATACCCATGTCCAACTCACTGAGTTCTCCCAATGGTTTCTGAAATCGTATTGCGTCGATCCCAGTTCTATATTCTGTGTTTCTTACTCGGAAATTGAAGGGTAGAAAAACATCGCTAGGATTAATTATTCGAGCCGAGCCAAATGTAATAGCTTGCCTTCCAATGGTTAAATCTCCGGCTTTAAGCTGAAGTTGGACATTTAGACGATCAAGATTATGAAACACGATCGTTTTGTTAACATTGCTTTCATTATTTTTAATGTCCGCGAGGCGATAATTGTTGGATTTCCTTGCAAACTGAGGGGAGGCTGCGGATCTGAATTCTATGCTGGGTTCATAATGAATCTGCCAGGTCATTTGATCTGAAAAACCGTCTAACATTAGACGAGCACTGTTCTGGCTTTGATAGAGAGTGTCTAGTTGAAAAATATCGTTGTTAAGGCTTTCTTGAACGATGAAAAAATTTTTGAGATAACCACTGATATTAATGTGAGTAGCGAAGCAGTGGGAACTTAGGAAAAGTAATAAAAAGCTTGTGAAATATTTCACGGCTATTTTCTTTCATCCTTTACGATCTTGCCATCTTCTATGTGAATCAATCTCGTTGCCCGTTCCATTATTTTCATGTCGTGAGTCGAAAAGACAAAGGTCATGTTTTGTTCTTGGTTCAGTTCTCGCATCAATTCAAGTAAAGAAACACCAGTCTTAGAATCTAAATTGGCAGTTGGCTCATCAGCCAAGATGATGTCTGGTTGTGATGCCATAGCTCTCGCAATCGCAACTCTTTGTTGCTGTCCGCCGGAAAGCTCTGCTGGACGTCTACCTCCTAGATTTTCTAAGCCAACTTTTACCAACATTTCTTCAACCTTTTCTTTTCTCTTCTTTGCATTAATACCTTGTAACAACATGATGTATTCAATGTTTTCTTCTGCGGATAGAACAGGAATCAAATTGTATGCCTGAAATATGAATCCAATGTGGTCGCGCCTGAAGTCTGAAAGTTGTGAGCCGGACATGTTTGCTATATTTACACCTGACAGATGAACTGAACCTTTTGTGGGATTGTCTAATCCTCCAATGAGGTGGAGTAAAGTCGTTTTTCCTGAACCTGAAGGGCCGATAATAGCTGTAAATTCTCCAGCCTCAACGGAAACCGAAATGTTGTCGAGGGCACGTACCTCGGTTTCCCCTTTGCCATAATATCGGCATAAAGATTCTGTGGTGATAATTGCTCGGCCTTTTTCTGTGCTCATGGTTCATGTCCAATGCTTGAATTAGTGCTAAACGCTTTTAATATTGCCCTATCTAAAGGCTTTCTATAATAGAGAAGCTAAAGGCTTCTTTGTAATGCCTCTGCAGGTGCGATTTTCGCAGCAAATCTCGCGGGATAGAGTGACGCGATTAGCGTCAGGGCGATGACATAAAGTGGAAACTCAATGTACTGAGTCAGCGTTGTTTGTGTCTTAATATTATTGTTTATGGCGATCCCTGAAATTTCTATCTCACCTAGTGGAATACCATGAACAGAAGTCCATTGTGATAGGGCGAAACTTAAACACATACCGAAAAAGCAGGCCAGAAGTGCGAGAAAGAAAGCTTCTAGTATGATGAGCTGTGTAAGTTTCCAAGGTCGAGTGCCAATAGCGCGAATCACGCCGAACTCATAGGTACGTTCGTATATGGACATAAAAAGGGAGTTTATGATGCCTAGCGTCGCGAGTAAGAAGAGAATGCTGCCCATAATAAGGGAAGAGTATTCTGACATTTCAATGACTGAAGCAATTTCTGGGTTCAAGTCTAACCATCCCAGTGCTTCAGTCTCATCGTTATTAAATGTTTGGAAAAATTTCGACCCAGCGCTTTCTGCATCTTTGTGGTTGGTAAACCGAATTGCAATCTCGTGACTATTGCCAGGCATTAATCCAAGAATCTCTCTCGCTTTATCGATGTTCACAAAGACCAGATTGTCATCTATTTCCCGGATGCCGAAATTAAATATTCCTGTGACTCTGAATAGTGCTTGGGTTAATTCTCCTGTGCCAATTTCTGACAAGGTGATGACTATCCTATCACTGAGTGTAACCTCAAGGAGGTTCGCCATGGATTGTCCCATCAGTAATTCTTTTGCTTCCCCACTTAGGTATTGTCCCTTGACTGTTGCCTCTTTGAGTTTACTTAACTGACTCTCACGGGCTGCATCTACACCGTATAAACCACCCGCAGTCACGTTGTAGCTTGAAGAAATCATTCCACCGCTGATTACTCTGCTTGCGAAGGACGCGATACTTTTATCCTTTCTTAGTTTGTGCTCAATCTCGTTGCCATCTTTAAGGTAGAAATTGATATCAAAATTCTCTCGATAAGCTGCTTGGTGAATTTGTGCCTCTCCAGTAAGGCTCTGGGTAACATTTTCAATCATGAGTGTTTGCATGCCTTTGACCAAGCTATCAGTAAAGATAAGCGCGGAGAGGCTAAATCCGATTAACATGACTGTTAGTATTGTCCGACGGACATTTCTGAAGAGGTTTCTAATCGCTAGTTTAATGATGAGCACGAGATTTCTATCTTCCTAGTGGCTTCGCATGGCTTCAGTTGGCGCTATGCTCGCGGCTTTAATGCCTGGATAAATGCTCACCAGAAACGAAAAGCCAATAATGATCATTATTGGAGTGCCGAGTACGTATGTTGATAGTTCACCCGTCATATGGCTAAACATAAAACCCCCAACATCTATCGGCTTTTCCAATTCTATCCCGACGTAGGTGAACCAGGCGATAATCGGTACTGAAATAACAAACCCAATTCCGGAGCTGATAGTTGCCAGTAGGCTAGTTTCTAGCATAATGAGTTGGGCTATTTTACTGGGCCTGGAGCCAATTGCTTTCAAGACGCCAAATTCCCGTGTTCTTTCGAGTACGGACATCAATACCGTATTGAGTACGCCAATAAATATGATAAAGACGACTATCAGTAAACCCACTCGATTCCCTTCTTTGTCTGACTGCATACTTTTGTAGAAAGTTTCTTCTACCACTTGCCAGGGAGATACGGTTAGTTCAGGTAGAGCCTCTTGAAGGCTTATAGATACTTTCCTGGCACTGTCTGGAGAATCCACCTGTATGGCTATTTCGTGTACACGGCCTTGCATTGATAGAAATGATTGGGCAGCTTCCAAAGGAATGAAAATATTGGATTTGTCTTTAGAATTTTTGTTACCTACAATTCCCTGCACGATGAATATGTCATTTGCAACTGAGCCATCAGCTCCTTGAGAAATGAGTACGAGTTCACCGCCAATTGTCAGATTCAAGGTTTCAGCTATTCCCCTGCCGATTAAGGCTGTGGAATAGTCACTATTGTGCATATTTACGCTCAAGTATGATCCGGATTTAATTTTTTCTTTGAGTCTGCTCAAAGTTTGTTCTCTATCTACATCGATGCCGATTAACTTAGCAGGTGTGTTGCCTAGATCAGAATAAGCCAGTACGGGTGCATACACTCTGAGCGTGTGTGAGACAATGTCTGGTCTTCTATCGAGCATCTGACTAATCGATTCTATATCTTTAATATTCGTGTAGATTTTTGGACGACGAAGGTAGTTTTCTTTGTGTATTTGAATGTGTCCTGTGTGATCAAGGGTAAAGAGATTTATGAGATTTTTATAACTCCCCTCGGTTGTTGAAAATGATAGGGCACAAAGGATATACCCGCCCGCCATACTGAGGACAGTAAGCAGAGACCTCCGTTTTTGTCTGAATATGTTTCTAAATGCTAATTTGAATAAAAGCATTAGGTTCTTTTCTTAAGATTGCGTAAGGAGAAAGTAGTCTCAACGATTCCCTCTGGATCAAATTCCAATTCATCATATACAATTGTCGTTTTGTGCCCCTTTTTGTTCAAGGGTGTCATGATCAATACGGAGGGAATCATCCGTCCTGAAAAATTTTTAATCGCTTTAAAATCCAATGTCCTGATGAGCTTGCCCTGTTCATCATAAAATTTCTGAGCTACCGGGACGCGATATTCTTTGTTCACTATATATTCAATTTTCCCCCACACGGTAATTGTCTGCTCTTTTGGGACTAAGGTTATGGTGTAGTCACTATCGTTCTCTTTGAGACTTAATGCATAATCCTCAGTGAGCGTTGTTTGTTTTATCAAGTCATCATTAGTGAAATCACTCCCCATCCACGAACCCATCATCATGGAGGGAGGTACTTTGATTCTCTTGTTAATCTTTGGGAAGAAATTCCACATTTCTTTATAGCGTTTTAGTGTTGCAATGCCCTTGTCTTTTTTCGGAGAGAGAATGCGAATAAACGAAAATTCCTTACCCAGGTTTTGAGAAGTCATTTTCATCGTTCGTTTGTAATGGGGGCTAGTGATAGTCATCGTAAGGGTCGCCGTACTGGCCTTACCTCGGTAGATCGCTTCCATATCATTGATAAGCTTAACTGCCGCGCGCTCATCTGATTCAGCGCAAGCTATTGAGATAGAGATTATGTTTAGAAAAATAATACCCAGTGTTTTCTGAATCACTGATTTTACCTTTTGTTGATCTACGGGAGGATAGTTGACTCTTAACAGATAGTAACGCTGAGAAAGAAAATAGGCAAAAATCACTATCGTCCTAAAGCAGGCGAAATAAAATTTGAGCTTGTTTGTTACAATATCAATTTCAAGAACCTCAAAAATCACGATTGGAAGGAAAAATAATGGAAGGAAAAAGCTTGGCGATTAAAGGACATTTATGGGTACTTTTAGCCATTTTAACGGCTTCTTCTGCTTATGCAGATGAAGATCTTTGGTTTAGTGAGATAGCATTAGGTGCTGTGGCGACAACAGGTAATACAGATGAAAGGAATCTCAAATTAAGAATTGAAGCGAAGCGAGATAATTCTCTTACGCGTTTTGCTCAAAAATTTTATTTCGATATGCTCAATAATAGTAAAGATAAGGTCAAAACTGCGCAGAAGTTTTATGGCTTCTATGAACTTGATTATAAACTGCTGGATAATAGTGCAATCTATGGCCGAATTTCCTACGAAGATGATCGATTTAGTGGCTTTGATTACCAGGCAGATTTGACGATGGGTTATAAACGGCAACTGTTTCAGAGTGAAAAAATGGTATTGAGTGGTAACTTAGGTGTGGGTGTACGGGTTTCACAGTTAGAAGTAGGTGATCGAGAAGATGAGTTGATCGTTAGGATTGCTGGGGATTATTCTTGGCAATTTAGTCCAAATGCAGTGTTTGAGCAAGTACTGAGCACTGAGCTTGGTTCTGATTCCACAATTACAAGGTCTGAAACATCTTTGAGTTCTAGCATCATTGGTAATCTTGCGATGAAGCTTGCCCTGAATGTGAAACATCAAAGTGAAGTTCCCCTTGATAATGAGAAAACTGATACGGAAACTTCTGTTACTTTAGTTTATAAATTCTAATTTAGATGGATAAAAGACCTAGTTACTAACCTGAAATGTCTATTTGTAATTAGGTTAGGCATTAATGGAATATGAAACATTTTGGATGGAGCCATTTAAGTTATTGAAATATAACATGAAAGTGTATTATCTAGATAATTTCTGCCAAATGCCGAGCCAAGCTTATATTCTATAATTGAATCTTGTATATTCAAATATGCCATCTACCGAAATATTTAGGAATATATATACTGCTACCTGTTGTCAAAATACGGTAGGAAATAGAAATGTTTCATTATATAGCTTACGCGAAGCGGCCTAAGCTCTTTAATAGAATGTCAGTGTTATTACTCACTGGTTGGATATCTTTGATCGGGATGCTCGCTGTCACAAGCGAGGCTTTAAGTCCTGAATTGTTTATCCAAAGCATTTATCTAGAAACTTTATTTCAAGTGACAAACTTTCAGATGACAAGCAACGGTACTGGGCGCTATCTAGCAACCTCCTATACTGGAACAATCCTTTAATTCCTCTGCAAAGTAGTCAATAAAGCACCTCACTTTTGAGGGAAGATGACGGCCAGGTGGATAGACAGCATAGAGATTTAACTGAGAAGGCTGATAATCCGCAAGTATTTCGATTAGTTCTCCTGAGGTTATAGCATCCCCCACCAGCCAACGTGGGGATTTCGATATTCCTAATCCACAGAGCAGGGCGGCTCTCATCGCTTCAGAATTATTGGTTGTCAGTGTGCCTTCTGCTCGAATAAATAATGGATCACCATTCTCTTGGAATTCGATTTCCTGGCGACTAGCACCATCGCTATAGAATATATAATTGTGGTCTTTAAGGTCTCTTGGATGCTGAGGTATTCCGTTTCTTTTTAAGTAATCGGGGCTTGCGACTGCAACCATCGGGCTGGTGCATAGCTTTTTGGCAATTAGGGAAGAATCTGCCAGCTTACCCATCCGAAAAGCCACATCTACGCCTTCTTCAACCAAATCGACAACCCGGTCGTTCAATCGGATATCGATTTTAATATCTGGATATTGCTCAAAAAAACCTTTGAGCCTGGGGACAATGTGTAGCCGACCAAATGCCACTACAGCGCTGACTCTAACCAACCCTTTAGGTTGAGTTTGGAGTTGTCCTACCACTTGTTCTGCTTCTTCTACATCCTGAAGAATTGCCACACAACGTTCATAGTAATCTGTGCCTGTTTCAGTTAGACGGAGGCTGCGAGTACTACGATTAAGTAGTTTAGCGCCGAGCCAGGATTCCAATTCAGCAACATTTTTGCTGATGGTTGGTTGGGTGCTGTTAATCTCTTTTGCCACGGCAGAAAAGCTGCCGGTCTCTACGACCCGAACAAACATATTCATGGCAATCAGTCGGTCCATCATTCTTCTCCATTCATTCGCTATGAGAATAAAGAGTATGAGTTATTATGGGTTAACAATGCTAGTTGAATATAATATATTGATAAACATAGTTGAATTAAGATGTATCTGACGCTGAACTTGAATTAAATTGATACAAACCAGACGAATGACGAAACAAACTTTTCTAGACAAGCTCGCTGAACTACGAGCAGCACATTGCAACGACATGTCCACGCCGGAATTGGCTGTGTTGACGCGTGGTACGGCATTGCTACGGCGAAGTGATATTCTTCAAAGGTGTTTGCAAAGGGGAGAAACAGCACCCGATTTCTCTTTTATTGATAAATCGAATAATGCTTGCACACTTTACAGTATGTTAAAAAAAGGACCTGTACTTGTTAGCTTCTTTCGCGGCTATTGGTGTATGTATTGTAACTCAGAACGCGAAGCACTAGCTTCAATCCATGAGGATCTAAAGAAAGTTGGTTGCCAATCTCTCGCCATATCCCCTCAACCCACTTCGGTAGAAGAAGATTTAGTTCAATCGGATGAAGTTATTTTTGATAAGAACAATCAAATAGCTGATCTTTTTCGGATTGTATACGAATTGAGTAAAGACGAAATTGAATTGTTTGCAAACTGGGGTTTAAAAATCGATGAAGTGAATGAATCAGGGAATTGGATGTTACCTTTGCCAGCGACCTATTTGATTGGGGTTGATCGCCTTGTCTCATTTCAGTTTCTGGATGTGGATGTGCGTAGTCGCTGCTGCCCAAATGCACTGCTCGATGCTATAAGTCAGTTGGAGCAGCCTTGAGCTATCAACAGCCCTGAGCCCTTCCCCGAGCTAACAGCCAAGATGTACCCATCAAAATAGAACTCGGCACTTGATGGTGCCTTTGATTTAGCTGAGATGTTGTAAAGCCAACTGGCTATAATTTTCATCGATATCCGTAACGACATATCCCACATCTTTATTGGTCTGCAAATGCTGAGCGCGGATATTAATTTCGTGTTCAGAAAAAAACTGATTTATCTGTGACAAGACGCCGGGTATGTTCTCGTGTATATGAAGTAGTCTATGATCACCTTCATGGGTTGGCAGAGTAACCTCAGGAAAATTCACACTAGAAAGCGTTGAGCCATTGTCTGAAAACTTGACCAGTTTGTGGGCGACTTCTGCTCCAATTTTTTCCTGGGCTTCCATTGTACTTCCCCCTATATGAGGTGTTAGCAAGCAGTTGTCGAATGCCCTAAGCGGAGAGATGAATTCTTCAGACTTTGATTTCGGTTCGGCTGGAAATACGTCGATGGCAGCGCCGCAGAGTCTTTTTGATTCAAGGGCATTGGCAAGTGCATCTATATCGACCACCGTGCCTCTTGATGCATTAATAAATACAGCACCTTTTTTCATATTGGAGAATTCAGTTTCTCCTATCATGTTTTTTGTATTCGAATTTTCAGGCACGTGCATGGTTACAATATCTGACTGCGTAAGCAGTACATGAAGATTCTTTGCCTGATGTGCGTTTCCAAGCGGCAGTTTATTAACAGCATCGTGGAAAACCACATTCATCCCAATGGCTTCGGCGAGCACGCTAATTTGTGAGCCAATATTTCCGTAGCCTATGGTCCCCATCGTTTTGCCTCTGATTTCATAAGAGCCAATGGCTGACTTCAGCCAGCCACCTCGATGTGCCTCAGTATTTTTTTCTGGAATTCCACGAAGTAATAAAATAGCTTCTGCAATGACTAGCTCTGCAACACTTCGGGTATTTGAGAAGGGTGCATTAAATACGGCGGTCCCCTTTTCTAGAGCTGAATGGAGATCAACTTGGTTTGTACCAATACAAAAACAACCTACAGCAATCAGTTTCTTAGCGTGAAACATTACAGCCTTATTGACTTGTGTTCTGGATCGGATCCCCAGGATATGAACTTCACTGATCTGATCAATGAGTTCAGATTCGCTAATTGCTCCGGAGAGTGATGTGATATTAGTGTAACCAGCCGCTTCAAATACTTCGAGAGCAGATTGATGAACGCCTTCGAGGAGCAGTATTTTTATTTTGCTCTTATCGAGTGATGTGCGTGGGTTGTTAGTCAATATTGGGCTTGCCATTGAAGTACTGCTTCCTTAGGGTTTTTTAAATAAAAGGGTAAAACGATCAGTGTTGCCACTAACGGATTGTCGCCCAACTTCGTATATGAGTTCGTCATCAGGGTGGTGATGTAAGTCGGAGTAATCAATAAATTTGAAACCAGCTGACTCAATTTCCAATATTATTTTTACGGGATCTATCCTTCTCCATATTTCATCGTCATTGGGCTGCATATGGCGGCGTGTGTGATCAATTACGCCATAATGCCCACCGGATTTAAGAGAAAGAAATACTGCTTTGTTGATGTTATTCCGTCCTTCCTCTGTAAAATTGTGGAGATTCCTAAAGGTCAGAGCCATGTCAATATTACTTAATCCAAAGCTAAATTCCGGCACATGGACTTGGCTAGTACCAGGGATGCGACTAAAGTTTTCTTTATCAAAAGGCACAATTGCCAGAGAATTAAATCCGGGTTTCCCTTCAAGAGACTTATAAACAGACTCTGCTCCGATGGAAATATAAAGTTTGCCTTTATCTTCGAGTACCGGTGCGAGAATTTTTGTATACCAACCCGTACCTGGCAGTAATTCAAGAACGGTCATTTCTGCTTGAAACCCAAAAAATGTTAAGGTCTCTTCTGCACGGCGATTTTCGTCCCGTAGAATTTCAACAGCTGTTCGTCGTTCGTGATCTAGTGCAGATTTTATCTTGCTGCTTGTCGTCTCACTTGAAAGCGCAGTTAGGGAAAATAACCACAATATGAGAAACAATACAATTGACATTTTCATGATTGTAAACCTGTTCAAAAATCGACCGCTCGGGAGGCGCACATAGTACCTCAGTTTATATAGTAGTACCTCAGTTTATAAAGTAGGGTTAGCTTAAACTTTAAGCTAACCAAAAAAATGTAGAAGAGATCAAAAGGAATTTGTAATGAGATTACGACAAGTTGCGTTGGTAGCAGAAAATTTGACGGCAAGCCGGGAACAAATTTTCCGTCTCTTGGGATTAGAGGAGGACTATATCGATCCAGGTGTTGCGGAGTTCGGATTAGGTAATTCGGTTATGTGTATAGGAGATTCCTTTTTGGAAATTGTCTCGCCCATTGCAGAAAACACGACGGCCGGCAGGTTGTTAGCCCGCCGGAAAGGGGATGGGGGCTATATGGTATTAGTTCAGGTCGAAAATTTGGATAGTTATAGTGAAAGAACTGAAGCATTAAAGATTCGAAAAATATGGGAAGTTGAATTAAAGGATACCCGCGCCTTTCATTTACATCCGAAAGACATGGGTGGCGCGATTGTTTCAATTGATGAGATGACACCTCCAGAATCTTGGCGCTGGGGTGGTCCGAATTGGTCATCGACTGGTGCTAAGTTTGTCAGTGCTATTAGTGCAGTCGATATTCAAGCCGAAGACCCAGAGAAAATGGCTCGTCAATGGTCTACAGTGTTTGATAAAGATCTTAGAAATGCAGGTGAGGAGTGGCAAATTTTACTTGAGAAAAGCCAAATTAATTTTGTGCCGATAAGTGATGGACGGGGAAATGGTGTGAGTGCCATTGAGTTTATTGTTTCGGATAGAATCGGGATAAATAGTGCTGCCAGAGAACTGGGGCTGAACTGGGAGGGCGAGGAACTCTATATATGTGGCACTCGATTTCGCTTTCTGGATTGATTAATGAGACTATTTAATCCTACTAGAAGCTAGCAATTTCTCTGAGAGTCGCTAGGCTTTAAAGAGGATTACCTAGGAGATTTCAGTGTTCATATTGTTTGGAGAAAAAATTCACAGTGAATCCTGTACGGTGGGTTTGCTACCGTGCGGTGTCTGTGGGCAGGAGCGGCCATTCGATAAAATTGTTGAAACAAGCTATTTCTGCATCTTCGGACTTCGTTTACTGCCGATTGAGAAACTTGCAAACTACAGTCAATGTAATCATTGCAACAATGCTTTTGATACCGACGCTTCTGATGCAGGCTCTTTTAATACAAAGAATGATCTACCTACTCATATAGTCCCTTTGAAAAGAATTCTCAGTTATCTGCAGGTCGGTTATGGCATGCAGACGCATCGTGATTTAGCACAAGATATTTGTCTTAAAGTTTGTAGTTTTGAATATTCTGATGATGAGTTTTCGAGAGATGTCCTCCTCGCGAGCCAGGGTAAATCTGACATCTATGACTACCTTAAGATTGCAGCTAGTCGCTTAAATATGCGGGGCAAGCAAGAAATTATTGAAGCCGCTTTTCTTATCACCCACGCCTGCTGTGAGATCCAATACGAAGATCGATTGAGGATAAACCTGATGGGCAATGCGCTGGGGGTGTCTCTCGAATTTGTATCATCTATTATCGATCATGTTCACGCTCAAGGTTGTTATGGCGTGCGAAGAATTCTCCCTACCAAAACGCAAACCAGTTAAGCCGTTCATTAGAGTTTCTCTTACAGCTTGACAAATAAGGATCAATTTTGGACACTACTGTCTAATCCTTGATAGTGTCTAAATTGATCCTTCTATGTTCCACAGCTATAGCCTAGATAAACGAGCCGTTCCCATGAATTTGGTGATCTCTCTGACAGAGGGGATGAGTGATCGTGGTCACAGTGCAGAGGCCGTGCTCAAGGATACAGGGATTCAAGTATCTGACTTCCTCCAGATTGAACAACGGGTCACTTATCGTCAAAGAATTCAACAGATTAATAATGTTCTCTCCCTCGTAAATAAACCTTCATTTTGGCTAGAAGCTGAAATTGTGGCAACGATTTCCGATTATGGGTTACTTGGGTATGCCATGGTGAGCAGTGAAACTTTAGGCAGGGCGATACAGATAGCGGTTAAGTACCATAAAACGGCCGGGGCTATGTTTGACCTTGAATTTTTTGAAGAGGGTAGAGATGCAGTGCTGAGGTTAGAGCATTTTCTGGTGGGAGGCCCAGTGGGTGAATATATGGCAGAAGAGATTTTTCTGGGCATCGGGCCCTTAATTGAACTTTTACTTGGACAAGAGTTTAAACCCACACATGTCTCATTTAACTATAATAGCAAAACGCCTATAACGACATATCAAAAAGCCTTTAAGTGCGAGGTAAATCTCGGTGAAAAGT
>JAESSY010000159.1 GCA_016763855.1 Pseudomonadales bacterium | reverse complement strand
TGGCGAATCAGGCTACTGACATTATGCGTGCCGAACGTACCTTGTCGGTAAAAAATGGCTGGCGTGATCCGGTTAGTGTTATCGAGCCGATTTACTCTGAAATCAAAGCCAGCCGTGCTGGCGTTTCTAGAAAAGATTTAGCCGATGCCTTAACCAAGTATTTTTCAGGAAAACAGATCGGCGTGTATCGAGAAGGTAATGATCTTATTCCTATCATTGCTCGTGACCCGCGCACAGCAACCGCAACAATTAATGACATTAAAAGTCTTCAGGTTTTAAGTTCGGCGACTGGCAAAATGTTACCGATTGCTCAAGTTACAGATGGATTTCGAACAATTTGGCGTGATGGCCAGGTACGCAGTGAAAATAGAACATTGGTGATCAAGGCGCAGAGTGATCCTTACCCCGATGAACTGGCAGGCACATTGTTAAATCGTATGCGTGCAGATATTACTGCTATTGAGCTACCCAATGGCTACACCTTGCAATGGGGTGGCGAGGAGAAAGACTCTGCTGAATCCAACGAAGATCTGATGTCGACTATTCCAATGGGACTGTTAGCCATGGTACTGGTTGTTGTTATTTTGTTTGGTAAAATAAGACAACCCCTGCTGATCTGGCTGGTTGTCCCCGGTTTGTTTATTGGTGTGGTGTTTGGTTTGGTCGTGACCGGTGTTCCGCTAGAATTTATGGGCATACTAGGCATTCTTTCACTGTCGGGGCTGCTGATAAAAAATGCCATCGTTCTGGTCGATCAGATGGATTTTGAAGTTGAGAGCGGTAAAGCGCGATTTGATGCCGTAGTCGACGCTGCGACCAGCAGAGTGCGGCCGGTCATGATGGGCACATTAACAACCGTGCTCGGCGTATTACCCCTGTTCTTTGATGCCTTTTTTCAATCCATGGCTGTGGTTATAGTCTTCGGTCTGTCATTTGCCACCTTGCTGACGCTGTTGATCGTACCTTTGCTTTACGCCGTATTCTTTGACATTCAATCTGGAGAAATCGCTCATGAGAGTCAGTAAATTTATCATCTTACCGGCCATGGTCTTGTTGATTTCGTCTTGCGCCACCAATTCCGCAAAACAAGCTAGCCAACAAGCGGTCAAACAAGCAATTGAAACGCCTGAATCCTGGGCGATAAAAGCGCAGCAGTATAATGATGATTCGATCAATTGGTTAAAAACCTTTAATGACCCTATGCTGCTCAAATTCATAGCTGAAGGCAAAGCCAACAATCTCGATCTACAAGTTGCAGCAGGCAATATGGATAGAGCGTGGTTGTTAGCTAAACAATCCGGTGCGGCACTTAAGCCTACTGTTGATCTTTCATTGGGTAGAACACAATCAGGGAGTACTGACGGCGGTGTTTCTAACTCTAACGTTGCAGTTGGTTTAGACGTTAGTTGGGAGCTTGATGTTTGGGGTCGTATCAGTGCAGGCGTTGATGCAGCAACGGCAACTGCCCAGGCTGCAGAAGCCGATTACAATTTTGCACAACACTCACTTAGCGCCAATATTGCAAACACTTATTTTTTAGTCATTGAAGCCACCCTACAGGCAGATATTACTGTTAAGAATCTGGCAACGCTTGAAAAGGGCATGCGTATTACCCAGGCAAAGTATGACAATGGGCTGTCTTCAGGGCAAGATGTCGCGCTCACTCGTGCCAATTTAGCCTCTGCAAAAGAGCAATTGATTCAAATTGAAGGTTCCGAACGCGATGCCTTGAGAGCGTTGGAAGTATTACTCGGCCGTTACCCAGATGCGAGTGTAGAAATGCCGGATACTTTGCCCGATCTACCGCAGCAACCCCCGGCCGGTATCCCCTCCGAACTATTGGAACGCCGCCCCGATATTGTTTCCGCTGAAAGACAGATAGCGTCGGCTTTTAGTGCCACTGATCAAGCAAAAGCCGCCCGACTGCCCAGCTTTTCACTCACTACTTCACTCAGTGGTGCCTCAAGCTCTTTATCTGACGTCCTGAAACCAACGAATGTTGCCTGGAAGCTAGCAGGTAATTTAATGGCCCCCTTGTTTGACGGTGGCAGACGTAAAATAGACATTGAAATTGCCACAGTGGAACAGAAACAGGCCATCGCAAATTATGCACAAGCCGCGTTAACGGCTTTTTCAGAGATTGAGAATAATCTGGATCAGGGAGCTGTTTTAGCCAATCGCGAAACCGCTTTAAGTGAGGCATTCAGGCAAAGCGATAAAGCCTATTCAATAGCCGAATTAAGGTATGAAGAAGGCGAAATCGAATTACTGGATGCGCTCCAAATCCAACAACAGGCCATCTCCGCTGAGAGTCAGTTATTGTCCATCAAACGGGCACAACTGGAACAACGCATCAATTTTTATCTGGCGTTGGGTGGTAGCTGGTAAAGCGAATGGATAAATAGCGATGGAAGTCACAATCACATTTGCCAAATTGTTTTTCTGGATAATTTATCTGACTGCGCCTCTGTTACTTTTTTTAGGCTTCTTGATCATTGTTTTGGGTCAGGTTGTTACCAGAATTGAAAAGTGGAAAATGTTTGACGGCCTTTATTGGTCGTTTATCACGGCAACAACCGTTGGCTACGGCGATACTCGCCCCTTAAAAAAAGTATCCAAAGCACTGTCGGTGCTTATTGCACTGGTAGGCTTGATGTTTACCGGCATAATTATCTCGGTAACACTTTATGCAACATCAGCCTCAGTGGAAAAGCACTTGGATGAGAGGGTTATTGAAAAAATTAAAAATAATTTCGATTGATCATATATGCCAAGAGCAGATGAAATTATGAGTTTAATTGTTGAGTATTCAGTTTATGTGTTTTTTGCTTTTACACCATTAGCGATGCCTGTGGTCCAGGTTCTAAATCAGTTGCCATGAGCATGGCGGCAAAAATAGCTGAAGTTGAACCTTTTGAAGATACGATAATAGGATATGCATATATATGAAAAAAAACCTTTTAAAATTAAACATAAATTTTTTCAAAATACTGGTTTCGGGATTATTTTTGCTTCAGATCAGTTCTGTAGTGCAGGCACAAGGTAATCAATACGATGATCGGCAATACAACAATAACAATCAAATAAGCCAACAAAGCCGATATGAATATTGTCGTGAACGAGCCTATGATACATCTGGTTATAATGGTAAATCACCACGAAAATATAGAAGGGGGCAAGCGCTAGAAGGTGCTATTAAAGGCGCAGCAGGTGGTGCAGCAATTGGCTGGATATCTGGTAATAGTTCGAAAGAAGCAGCCAAAAAAGGTGCTGCTCTAGGGTTGTTATTTGGTGCAATTAAACAAGCAAAAGACAAGAAGAAAAGAAAAAAACAAGAGCGCAGGCGCAGAGATTTTCGCAATGAATTAGATGACTGTATGCATGCTAATTATCGATATTGATTTACAAAGACCTGTTATGGGTTAAATAAGTACTTACAAATTATTGGTGAGGTGAAGAATGAATTTAACCAGATACACAAAATATAGAATGCGTTCAATCATAGTTATTGTCTTGATGACAGTCGTAACACAAATCACTGCACATGATGATCCTAAACAGGAGTCATTTGATTTTGCTGAAATAAGCTGTTGGGATATTATGGTGCTCAGTGAAAAAGACCGGCCATATGCCTTAACTCTGCTTTATGGATACTTGGCAGGCAAAAATAATATATCAATCCATACTGGTGAAAAGATCGAACAGGTACTGGAAAAACAGGTGAAATATGTGCCGATGAACCAGATGAAAAAGCATTAACCATTGTTCAGAAAATAATCGAATAAGCTTAAATATTAAGGTAGGGAAAAATGAAATTTAAAAAATTATTAACAGTTACAGTAATTGTATTGTTTATCGCATCCTGTGCGAGCACTTCTACAAAAATGACAGGTACCTGGAAAGCGCCAGATTTTGAAGCCAAGGGTTTTAAGAAATTACTGGTTATGAGTGTAGCGCCAGATAACGTTGATAGGCGCATGTTTGAAGCTTCTATGGTAGCCGCACTGACTAAAGTTGGGGTAAATTCTATCGCCAGTTATACGGTTTTACCAGATGTAGGTAAGCTCAATGAGGATACAGTAACAGCAGTGGTTGAAAAGTATAAATATGACGGTGTTCTAGTGACAAAGTTGATTACTGTGAACACTGACATTAAGCGTGTAGCAGCGAAATCATATACACAAGCAACAGGCTTTTATCAAACGGGTTACCCAACTGGTTACTACAGTCCGGGTTACAATGGATTCTATGCACGAGGCTATTATAATCACTACGCGACCGCTTACACTACAGTTAATGAACCAGCTTATAACATTGAAACAACGACAGCTTTAGTGGAAACCAACCTTTACGACGTGGAAACTGAAAAATTAATCTGGTCTGGTCGATCTGCAACTGTTAACCCATTGTCAGCAGGTAGTGTTATTCCTTCTATTACAGCTATAGTTGCTAAAACATTGAAAGAAGAAAAAATAGTCATGGATAATAGTGGAAATTGATTGATAAATTTCAGCGTTACGCACAAAAACACCCTAAGGCTGGACTAGCCCAACCCTTGAGTTGCATCCGAGCACCAGTAAAAAAGGTAGTTTTACGATTCCAGATTTGTTTGGTCGTTCTGCTTGTTGGCGGTTGTGCCACGGTTCCGTTGGATCAGCCCAAGTCCTACAGTGAAGCATTCACAGACACCGCAGACATAACGCATTTCGGAAAACTAGCAAACAGTTGGGCAGATACTCACGATCAAAAGTCTGGGTTCTTCCCTCTGGTGCAGGGTATGGACGCGCTTGGCGCAAGACTGGATATGGCTGCTCAAGCCGAGAAGAGTCTCGATCTGCAATACTTCCTGATGAAAGACGACACAGCCGGCCTCGTCATTAAAACTGCCTTGTTGGAGGCTGCTGACAGAGGAGTGCGCGTACGACTTCTCTTGGACGACATATTTACAACAGCAACGGATCGGAATTTATCGCTGATCAATCAGCATCCAAATATTGAGGTTCGGCTATTCAATCCGATATCCCGTCGCGGACTCCACTACCTCAACTTCGTTGGA
>JAESSY010000158.1 GCA_016763855.1 Pseudomonadales bacterium | reverse complement strand
ATTGACCTTGAAAACGCTCATAAATTTGGGATTGAGAAATTCGTTCAAAATATATTGCCCGTTGTGGATGGTTTGGAAAAGGCCGTGGAGTCCGCCGCAAAGGATGATGTAAACAAGGCGATATCTGAGGGCGTGGGCATTTGCCAGAAGATGTTGGTAGATGTGCTTCAAAAAGGAGGGGTCGAAACAATTGATCCAGCAGGGGAGCCCTTTGATCCGAATTTACACCAGGCCATGTCCATGGTCGAGAATGCAGAAGTTGAGCCAAATTCTATTGTTGCAGTAATTCAGAAGGGTTACAGCCTGAATGGACGACTTGTAAGACCCGCAATGGTCATTGTTTCAAAGGCGAAACCTGGTGATACACCAAAAATTGATGAAACTGCATAGATGAGGCTACTTTTAAAAAGTGGCTAGTAAAGACTCTTGAATAAAAGAAAGCAGCACTTATATAGACAACAAGTTAATTAAAATCGCCCTTCCATTTGAAGGGGTAGTTTGAAGATTGGAGAAAACAATGAGCAAAATTATTGGCATAGATCTCGGCACAACCAACTCTTGCGTTGCATTTTTAGAAGGCAATACACCTAAGATTATTGAGAACTCAGAAGGTGATCGAACAACGCCTTCTATCATTGGTTATACCGAAGATGACGAAATCATCGTGGGTCAGGCTGCAAAACGCCAAGCAGTTACTAACCCCATAAACACACTATTTGCTGTTAAGCGATTAATCGGACGACGTTTCGAAGATGAGGTCGTTCAACGCGATATCAAGATGGTGCCTTATACCATTGCCAAAGCTGATAATGGTGATGCATGGGTTGAGGTCAAAGGCAATAAAATGGCTCCCCCTCAAATCTCTGCCCAAGTATTGGCAAAGATGAAAAAGACTGCAGAAGACTATTTAGGCGAGACAGTAACAGAAGCTGTGATTACCGTTCCGGCTTATTTCAACGATTCCCAGCGTCAGGCAACAAAGGATGCCGGTAAAATTGCGGGTCTTGATGTTAAACGAATTATCAACGAGCCAACCGCCGCAGCCTTGGCTTATGGTATGGATAAAGCGACTGGGGATTCCACTATTGCAGTGTATGACTTAGGTGGAGGTACTTTTGATATCTCAATTATCGAAATTGCCGATGTCGATGGCGAAAAGCAATTCGAAGTACTGTCTACGAATGGTGATACTTTCCTAGGCGGCGAAGACTTTGACCTTAGATTGATTGATTACCTTGCTGATGAATTCAAGAAGCAAGAAGGGATGGATTTGCATAACGATCCCCTCGCCTTACAGCGATTAAAAGAAGCTGCTGAGAAAGCGAAGATCGAATTATCAACCAGTCAGCAGACTGAAGTGAACTTGCCATATATTACTGCGGATGCAACGGGCCCTAAGCACTTGGTCATTAAAGTGACACAAGCGAAGTTAGAGTCTTTGGTAGAAGATCTTGTTGATCGTACGCTTGAGCCATTACGTATTGCGATGAAAGATGCTGATGTCAGTGTTTCAGAAATTGATGACATCATCCTAGTGGGCGGTCAAACACGTATGCCTATGGTACAAAAGAAAGTCACTGACTTTTTCGGCAAAGAGTCTCGTAAAGATGTTAACCCTGATGAAGCAGTTGCTCTGGGTGCATCTATCCAGGCAGCGGTATTGTCCGGTGATGTGAAAGATGTACTCTTGTTGGATGTCACACCTCTGTCTCTTGGGATAGAGACAATGGGCGGCGTCATGAGCAACCTGATCGAGAAAAATACAACGATTCCCACTAGGAAATCCCAGACTTTCTCAACGGCAGAAGATAACCAGCCAGCAGTTACGATTCATGTGTTACAGGGCGAGCGAAAGCAATCTGCTCAGAATAAGTCTTTGGGTCGATTTGATTTGTCTGATATTCCAGCTGCGCCACGCGGGACACCACAAATTGAAGTGAGCTTTGATTTAGATGCTAACGGCATTTTGAACGTGTCTGCGAAAGATAAGGCGTCTGGTAAGGAACAATCCATTGTGATTAAAGCTTCATCTGGTTTATCAGATGAAGAAGTCGATAAAATGGTTAAAGATGCAGAGGCTAATGCTGAGGATGATCGCAAGTTTGAAGGGCTGGTCACAGTCCGTAACCAAGCTGACGGATTAATTCATGCTACACGCAAGACCTTAGAAGAAGCTAAAGATGCAACGGATGAAGAGAAGTCCGGCATTGAAACTGCGATCACCGACTTGGAAGCGGCATTGAAAGAAAGCGATAAAGAAGCTATCGAAACCAAAACAGCGGCATTGACAGAAGCGTCTGCTGGCCTGGCTCAACGTATGTATGCCGAGCAAGCAGAACAAGCCGCGCAACCAGGAGACGCGGCACCAGAAGCCGAAGCACAGGCAGCTGACCCCGAAGCCGTTGACGCTGAGTTCGAAGAAGTGAAAGAAGAAGGCAAGTAATATCTGCTTGAAACCTTCTATATCTTATTGGTATAGGCGGGCACCATCGATGCCGGGGGTTTAACACCCCCGGTTTTTTGCGATCCCCTTTTTGTGTTTGACCCTGAAGAAGTTTATGGCTAAAAAAGACTATTATGAAGTCCTAGGTGTATCACGGGATTCGACAGAGAAAGAGATCAAGAAGGCTTATCGTCGTTTGGCAATGAAGTATCATCCTGATCGAAATTCTGATGACGTCGATGCTGAAGATAAGTTTAAAGAAGCCAGTGAAGCCGCTGAAATACTCACCGATACCGAGAAAAGAGGCGCCTATGACCAATATGGGCATGCAGCCTTTGAAGGTGCAGGAGCTGGTGGTTTCCAGTCTAATGGTAATTTCGGTTCTATTTTCGAAGATGTATTTGGGGATATATTCTCCGGTGGTCGCGGTGGCGGACGCAGTCAGGTTCAAAGAGGATCAGATCTGAAATATGTTTTGGATCTGAATTTAGAAGAAGCCGTTCGTGGTACCAACCCTAAAATCAAAATTCCAACGTTAGTTGAGTGTATGGAATGTCTAGGTTCCGGCGCCCGAAAAGGATCTGCCCCTATTGATTGTGTTCAATGTGGTGGGATGGGTCAGGTAACGGCAAGACAGGGATTTTTCTCTATCCAGCAAACCTGTCCCCGTTGTCACGGTAAGGGCAAGATGATTTCTGACCCTTGTGGCAAGTGTCGCGGTCAGGGCCGAGTTGAAGAACGTAAAACACTATCAGTGAAGGTGCCGCCAGGTGTTGATACAGGTGATAGAATTCGCCTCAGTGGTCAGGGCGAGGCTGGTGTCAATGGCGGTCCAGCTGGGGATCTCTATGTTCAGATAAATGTTAGGGATCACAAGATATTTACCCGAGAGGGTGAGCACCTTTATTGTGAAGTACCCATTAGTTTCGTTGATGCTGCCTTAGGGGGTGATCTCGAAGTGCCCACGCTCGATGGCAAGTTGAAACTTAAAATTCCATCAGAAACCCAAACCGGGAAGTTATTCAGACTTCGAGGCAAGGGCGTCAATGTGACTCAGATTCGCGGTGGCGGAATAGGCGATTTGTATTGCCGCGTGACGGTTGAAACCCCCGTTAACCTTTCCAAAAATCAAAAGGAACTGCTTAGAGACTTTGCAGGAGAATCTAGTGCGAAGCAAAGCCCAAAACAGACAAGCTGGTTTGAAGGTGTTAAAAAATTTGTTGATTCGCTAACAGATTAGTATCAAACACCTGCATCACTGCGCTTATCAATTTCTAGCGCCTCCTTTTGTAAGTGCTTCTTTTTAAGTGAGCCTTTTCGATTGTAGACGGGTTAGAATCAAGACATTCTATTAGCGCAGGAACTTTCATGAAAATTGCTTTCATTGGTTTAGGAACCATGGGTTATCCCATGGCTGGCCATCTACAAAAAGCGGGGCATGAGGTTTGTGTCTATAACCGCAGCTTTAAAAAAGCCCTTCATTGGAAAACCGAATATCATGGAGAAACAGCAGAGACAGCTAAGGGCGCCTGCCTTGATGCTGCGCTTGTCCTAATTTGCGTGGGGAATGACAATGACTTACGAGAAATTTGTTATGCAAATGACGGCGTATTAGCTGGCCTTAAGGCTGGCGCCATTCTTGTTGATCACACAACGACTTCTGCGAATGTTGCAGTGGAAATATCCTTAGCTTGCTCAAAACAAAATAACACATTTTTGGATGCGCCGGTTTCCGGCGGGCAAGTAGGTGCTCAGAACGGCATGCTGACCATAATGCTTGGGGGCGACGAAGAATCCTTTGCTACAATTCAAACCGTACTTGATGTTTATGCTAAACAAATGGTTCTTATGGGCGATGTTGGATCGGGTCAAACTTGCAAAATGGTCAATCAACTTTGTATTGCCGGTATCCTACAAGGACTGTCCGAGGGTCTTTCTCTGGCTGCTCAATCGGGGCTCGATCTTAATCAAGTCTGCGATGTACTGAAACATGGCGCGGCTCAATCGTGGCAGTTAGAGCAACGTACACATACCATAGCCAAGGATGAATTCGATTTCGGTTTTGCGATAGACTGGATGCGTAAAGACTTGGGTATCTGTTTGGATCGAGCTGATAGTTTGTCCTTGAACTTACCCATGGCAAAGCACGTTGATGAGGCTTATGAGAAACTTCAAAAACTAGGCCGTGGTCGTCAGGATACCTCTGTATTAATTAAAGCGATTGAACTTTAATTAGGCTTTTATTGAGCCTTGGCAGAGAAGTTTAGGAGAGGGTGATGATACAAGATAAGGCAGGAGCAGAATGACGATTAGAGTTGCGGTTACAGGTGCAGCAGGCCGTATGGGTAAATCCCTGGTGGAGGCGATCTGTGAAAATGATCACTTGGTGCTCAGTGCTGGGATAGAACGCGCTGGGAGTTCTCTTATCGGTTCGGATATTGGGGAGCTTGCGGGTTGTGGCTCTCTTGGTGTTTTTCTAGCAGATGATCTGAATAAAGTCATTGATGATTTTGATGTGCTTATTGATTTCACCACGCCCGATGCCAGCATCACTCATCTTCAGATCTGCGCAAAGGCCGGTAAAAAAATTATTATCGGGACGACTGGTTTAAGTGGCAGCCAGGAAGCGCAGTTGAAAGATATGTCCTCTGAGATAGGAATTGTATATGCGCCAAACTATAGCGTCGGCGTCAACGCTACATTTAAACTACTCGAAGTTGCTTCAAAAATATTCGGCGATAGCGTCGATATCGAAATTACGGAAGCCCATCATCGTCATAAGGTGGATGCGCCTTCCGGTACGGCATTAAAAATGGGTCGTATCATTGCCGATGCACTAGATCGAGATTTAGACAAAGTTGCGATTTATGGTCGAGAAGGTATCACCGGTGAACGAGAGCGAGAAACCATTGGTTTCACAACCATTCGTTCTGGAGACATTATTGGCGAGCATACGGTGATGTTTGGCGGCGTTGGTGAGCGATTGGAGATCACCCATCGCGCACAAAGTCGTTCAAATTTTGCAGCAGGTGCGCTCAGGGCGGGGATCTGGCTTACAGAACAGTCGCCTGGCTTGTATGATATGCAGGATGTGCTGGGTTTAAGTAATATGAAAATCTAAAGCTACTTTTTCGATACTCGCCGACGATATGTTTTTTGGGAAGAAATACAAAACCTACCGCATCGGTGATGTGGATATTCGGATTCAATTGCCTCAGGATTCGAATTCAATTCAAACAGTCGATGCCTTGCCCCTTTTCGATATTGTTTGGCCTTCTTCAGAAATATTGTGTCAGATCTTGGAAAACCAGAATGTCGAAGGAAAGAGAATTCTTGAAGTCGGGTGCGGAATGGCATTGGTCAGTCTCTACCTAAATGCCCGCGATGCAGATATCACAGCGATGGATATTCAGATAAAGTCATCTGATTTATTGACAGTCAACACGCGACTCAATAGATCTAAAGCCGTACCTTTTGTGAATGCATCCTGGTCGGAAACGCTAACTGAACTTGGTGAGTTCGATTTGATCGTGGCGAGCGATGTACTTTATGAACCTCAACATATCCTCACGCTGCCCAGGTTTTTAAATCAACATATCAAGACCGGAGGCGAGGTCATTATTGTCGATCCTGATCGAGGTCGAACAGACGCCTTCCGATCCCAAATGTTAGAATGTGGTTTCGCCTACGAGAGCGTTAGACCTGAGTTAAGTGATCGTTCAGGAGCACCTTATCGGGGTGTTGTTGATCGATTTCATCTTTAGGTCCCGCTGCGGGTTCAAGCATCTGGCAAAGGAAGGTAATAGTCATGTCCCGCTTGATCCCATTCGCCTCTCATCTCGAAAAACTTCTCTCCCATAGGATCGATGTCCCGCATTGGCATTGAGCCGCGACGAATAGTGAAATCATCCGGTGCTAATTCTCCTGCATGGACAAAATGCTTATTGGCTGCGTCAAATCGGGATTGCGCCCAAAGCCATTGTGCCAATGCGAATTCAGCTCGCGCTTCTTGCCGGGCTTTGGAGGGCAAAGTTTGCAATTCTCGTGCGCGGTTTTGATCGAAAGCGATTTCACCGGTTTTCACCCAGGTTCGAAGCGTTGTTTTGTGGGTTTCAGCGTCCAGGCCGGTATACTCTATCCAGGTATTATCTCCGAAAGCGACATCATTCGGGCGGGCAATCATCCCTTGCTCGTCTATCCAAAGAATCGTCGGAACATTGACCATGTTGTAAAGATCCGCGAGTAAATGAGTTGTATCGATCAGGCTTGGATGCTGAGGGTTTGCCAAGTCTATCCAAGGCTTTGCTTCTTCTGGGCTTTTATCGAGCGCGACGGTAATGACCATAAAACCATCATCTTTGAGCTCTTCATACAGTGCTTGCCACCCGGGCAAGTCATTACGGCATCCTCACCACGAAGCATAGGCTGCGAGTAATATTTTTTTACCACGGTGTTCGGAGAGCGAATGCATTTTGCCACTTAGGTCTGGCAGGCTGAAATCTGGTGCTTTAAGCGATGCCAATTCTGATGATCTTGCACTAGAAGATTCTCCGAGACTAATGGCTTTCTCCTCGAAGTTCGTGATCAAGGGTCGCCCGGTCAAATTAGCAAATGCAGCAAGATCGATTCTGCCATCTGTCGTCACGGCCTCGCCAGCGGGAATACAAATGTCTCCCTGGCAGAAGCCCTCAGGCTTAACATTCCAAGCTGTACACTTTGTGAAATCATTCTTGGCCATCAATAATCTTTCGTGGTCAGAACCTGTTGTTACATCTCTTGTTATGTTGATTGTTACAAGCCGACTATTCCCTGGTGTAATAAAATTAAGATCCATAAGTGATATCCAGTGAGCCCCGTAAGGGCAGTGTGTGCTCGATCATATATTTGATCCGATGAGTTTCATAGGGATTTAACGAAGGGCTTAGGCTAGAGCTTACATCGTGAGAATCTTAGGATAGTTCTGGTAAGTAACTGAGTATTCAACTAGAATTCCCGCTCAATGCGACGCTTAACTTATGTCCAGTGGTCGAATGGGTACTTTACGAATTTTGCGTGATTCGAAACGTTGAAATATAAATGTACCGGTAGTCAGTATTTGCAAAAAGCGAGATGGAAGCAATTCCCTCTCGCTTTTTTTCGACCTGAGGAACCTTTGTCTTAGTCAAAAAGACTTTATTCAAAGGCCCCTTTATTCACGACACTCATATTTTAGTGGAGATTGATCTTGCCCCATAGTGCTGTCCTTGCCCTTGCGAATGGTGATTGTTTCGAAGGTGTTTCTATTGGCATAGATGGTCAATCCAATGGAGAAGCAGTATTCAACACCTCCATGACGGGTTACCAGGAAATCCTGACCGACCCTTCCTATGCGAAACAAATCATTACCCTTACTCACCCTCATATCGGAAATACCGGGGTCAATCTCGAAGATGAAGAATCCGATCAGGTTTGGGCCGCAGGCCTTGTGATAAGAGATTTACCTTTGCTCGCGAGCAGTTGGCGCATGCAAATGACACTGCAGGAATACCTCAAAAAGCGTAAAGTCGTCGCGATTGCAGAAATTGACACAAGAAAGTTGACGCGAATTCTGCGGGAACAAGGTTCACAAAATGCCTGCATTGTTGCCGGAGAAAACCTTAGCAAAAATGACATAGAATCAGCGATACAGTCAGCAAAAGACTTTGGTGGGCTTAAAGGCTTGGATCTTGCGAAAGTGGTTAGTTGTAAACAGCAGTATAGCTGGCGCGAAGGGACTTGGAATATAGAGTCCGGGTATAGCTCCCGTAAAGACGAAGATTTACCGTTTCATGTTGTGGCTTATGATTTTGGTGTTAAGCGCAACATCCTTCGCATGTTAGTCGATCGTGGATGTCGCGTGACTGTTGTACCTGCAGAGACGCCGGCAAGTGAGGTATTGGCACTACAGGCAGATGGTATCTTTCTCTCCAATGGACCTGGCGATCCAGAACCTTGTGATTACGCCATTGCCGCCATTAAAGAAATAATCGAAACAATAATCGAAACAAAGATACCCGTTTTTGGAATTTGCCTCGGTTTGCAATTATTAGGACTCGCCAGTGGTATGAAAACAATGAAGATGGGGCATGGTCATCACGGTGCCAATCACCCTGTGAAGAATTTTGACAATGGTACAGTCTTAATCACGAGCCAAAATCATGGGTTTTGCATTGATGACCAAACTTTGCCTGAAAATGTCAGAGTCACTCACAGATCTCTTTTTGATGATTCGCTTCAAGGCATCCATCTAGATGACAGACCTGCTTTCGGTTTTCAGGGTCACCCCGAAGCCAGTCCAGGCCCCCATGATGCAGCACCTTTATTCGATCATTTCATTGCGTTAATGACCTCGGTAAAAAATATAAAGTGAAAGAAACATAAAAGCACAAGATAAAAAAGCTCAAGATAACTAAATTATGGACGAAAAAAGTTAAGCCATGCCAAAACGAGAAGACATTAAAAGCATACTGATCATAGGCGCAGGTCCCATCGTTATTGGTCAGGCCTGTGAGTTTGATTACTCCGGTGCTCAGGCATGTAAAGCCTTGAAAGAAGAAGGCTATAGAGTCATATTGGTCAACTCCAATCCTGCGACAATAATGACTGACCCAGCGATGGCTGACTCAACCTATATTGAGCCCGTCAATTGGCAAACCGTCACTCAAATCATCGAGAAAGAAAGACCCGATGCATTACTGCCTACCATGGGTGGGCAAACCGCTTTGAACTGTGCGCTTGATCTTGCAAGAGAAGGCGTACTCGAGAAATACAATGTCGAACTGATTGGCGCGAGTAAAGAGGCCATAGACAAAGCTGAAGATCGCCAAAAGTTCGATGTAGCGATGAAGGAAATTGGATTGGAAACTCCCCGTTCTGGTTTCGCCCATTCCCTAGAAGAGGCAAAGCAAGTTCAGTCGGCTCTTGGTTTCCCCTGTGTGATTCGCCCATCATTTACCATGGGTGGTTCTGGTGGTGGTATTGCCTACAATCAGGAAGACTTTGTTGAAATTTGTAATAGAGGACTAGAGCTTTCGCCTACAAATGAGTTGTTAATTGATGAGTCATTACTGGGCTGGAAAGAATATGAAATGGAAGTGGTGCGAGATAAAAATGATAATTGCATCATCGTCTGTTCCATAGAAAATTTTGATCCCATGGGGATTCACACGGGTGATTCAATTACGATTGCCCCAGCGCAAACGCTGACGGACAAAGAATATCAGATCATGCGTGACGCATCGCTCAAAATATTGCGAGTCATTGGTGTCGAGACCGGTGGTTCAAATGTGCAGTTTGGGGTGGATCCGAAAACCGGTCGATTAGTGGTTATCGAAATGAATCCGCGAGTCTCTCGATCTTCTGCGCTGGCATCGAAAGCTACTGGCTTTCCTATTGCGAGAGTCGCTGCAAAATTAGCCATCGGTTATACCCTTGATGAGCTTTCTAACGAAATAACAGGGGGAGTGACGCCGGCATCGTTCGAGCCTTCCATTGATTACATTGTAACGAAAATCCCTCGATTTACCTTTGAGAAATTCCCTCAGGCAGAGAACGTGCTGACCACTCAGATGAAATCTGTTGGGGAAGTGATGGCCATTGGGCGTACATTTCAAGAGTCTCTGCAAAAAGCACTACGGGGATTGGAAATAGACATTAATGGCTTTTCTCCGATTATGGATCAGTCATCTCGAGAATGGTTGAATATGCTGCGACATGAGCTGCGGGTTGCGGGAGCTTCTAGAATTCAGTATGTCGGGGACGCATTTAGGTTTGGCTTGAAGATGGAAGAAATTTTCGACCTTACCCAAATTGACCCCTGGTTTTTGAGTCAAATTGAAGATCTGATTCAAGATGAGGCTTTGGTTCAGAAAACGAATCTCAAAGCCTTAGACAAAACTTGGATGTTTAAGCTGAAGCAAAAAGGCTTCTCTGATTCTCGATTGGCAGAATTGTTGAATATTCCAGAAGGTGAGTTTCGAGCCCATAGACTTTCTCTTGGCGTTAAACCCGTTTATCGGCGAGTTGATACCTGTGCAGCAGAGTTTGAATCTGCGAGTGCCTATATGTACTCCACTTATGAAGATGAGTGCGAAGCGCGCCCCTCAAACAGAGATAAGATTATGGTCTTGGGTGGTGGGCCTAATCGAATCGGTCAAGGAATTGAGTTTGATTATTGTTGTGTACATGCGGTTCTTGCCATGCGAGAAGATGGCTACGAAACCATCATGGTTAACTGTAACCCTGAAACCGTATCAACGGATTATGATATATCGGATCGTCTCTATTTTGAGCCGCTGACCTTGGAAGATGTTTTATCAATCGTTGAATTAGAAAAACCAAAGGGTGTGATTGTTCAATTTGGTGGGCAGACGCCATTGAAATTGGCCGAAGAGTTAGAAGCTGCGGGTATTCCGATTATTGGGACCTCCCCCGATGCTATCGACAGAGCAGAGGATCGTGAACGCTTTCAAGAAATGATTCAGGGCCTGAAATTAAAACAGCCACCGAATCGAACGGTTAGAACGATAGAAGCAGGCATGGCAGCCTCTGACGAGATAGGTTTTCCCATCATCGTACGACCTTCTTATGTGTTGGGCGGAAGGGCGATGGAAATTGTTCACGAAAAAGCAGAACTTGATATCTATCTGCATGAGGCGGTCCAAGTTTCTGACAGATCGCCTGTGCTCTTAGACCGATATCTCGATCAAGCGATTGAAGTGGATGTTGATGCTGTTAGTGATGGCAAACAAGTTGTTATTGGTGCGGTGATGCAACACATCGAACAAGCCGGTGTGCACTCAGGGGATTCTGCATGTTCGCTACCACCCTATAGTCTCGACGACGATGTGATAGATGAGATACGCGAGCAGGTCGTTGCTATGGCGCTGGAATTAGGCGTAGTGGGTTTAATGAATGTTCAGCTGGCGATACAGAAAGACACAATTTATGTATTAGAAGTTAATCCGAGAGCGTCTCGTACAGTTCCTTTTGTTTCAAAGTGTATTGGTGTGTCTTTGGCAAAAATCGCTGCAAGATGCATGGCGGGAACAAGTCTCGTCGATCAAGGGTTTACCAAGGAAATTGTGCCGAAGTATTTCAGTGTGAAAGAAGCCGTATTCCCATTTGGAAAGTTTCCTAATGTTGATCCAATTTTGGGCCCCGAGATGAAATCCACGGGTGAAGTTATGGGTGTTGCAAACACCTTTGCAGAAGCTTATCGAAAATCTCAGGTCGCTGCGGGAGATCAATTGCCGGTATCAGGCATTGCAATTATCAGTGTCAGGGATGTAGATAAAGAAGAATCCATTGGGATTGCAAAGGATCTCATTGCCCTAGGGTTCACAATTGCTGCAACCCGAGGAACCGCTGTTTTCTTGAAAGCATCTGGTATTGAAGTACAAATGGTCCATAAAGTGCTCGAGGGTCATCCCCATATTGTGGATATGTTAAAGAATAACGAAGTCGGATTGATTGTGAATACCACGGAGGGCAGGATTGCGATTAAAGACTCTGCGAAAATTCGTAAAACAGCGCTCCAAAATAAAGTCTATAATGCAACCACGATGGCGGGTGCTCGTGCCTGCATTGAAGCTGTGAAACACGGAGACAATTATTCCATTCATCGTCTTCAGGATCTGCACAAGTTAACAAAAGAAACTCAGATTAAGGAAACCCAGAACAGTTAGAGCGCTATGGATAAGATACCAATGACCATCAACGGCGAAAGCTTGTTGAGAAAAGAACTAGAGAAACTAACCCGCATAGAGCGTCCAAGAATTGTGGCGGATATTGCCGAAGCCTTGGCTCAGGGCGACCTGAGAGAAAATGCTGAATTTCAGTATGCAAAAGAAGAGCAGGGGTTTATTGAAGGGCGCATTGCTGAAATCGCAAGTAAGCTATCAAATGTTAGAGTAATTGACGTGACAGAAATTCCTGTCTCAGGAAAAGTCATTTTGGTGTCACGGTTAAATTGATTAATTTGGATACTGATCAAGAAGTGAGCTATCAAATTGTGGGTGAAGATGAAGCTGATATTAAGTCAGGTAAATTGTCCGTTTATTCCCCTATTGCCCGCGCCTTAATTGGTAAGTCAGAAGGTGATGAGGTGGTTGTAAAAGCCCCAGCTGGGGATATTGAGTACGAGATATGTACTGTCGAACATATCTAAACACCTGTCCGAGAATAGAGTACCTCTGATTAATATCCCTATTTATTCAGGAAGCACTTTTGCCTCAATCTGATCAACCTTCGCTAAGTCAAATTTCATTCGATAGACGCTATTTTGATGGGTCCTGTTGTCGCCTCTCCGTCGTAGAGCTGGGAAGCAAATCTAAGCCAGACATGCTTCTTGTACACGGTATGCGAGATCACGCTCTGAGCATGCTCAGTATCGCAGAACATTTTTTGGCGGACTATCACATCTATTCCTTGGATCTGAGGGGTCATGGCTTTAGTGAGAACACTGGTAGCTACCCAATGACACAATTTGTGGCTGATATAGCTGCATTGATAAAAGAATTCGAGTTACATCAACCCGTCATTGTGGCTCATAGTTTAGGGGGTCATATCTTGTCGCGTTATTCAGCCATCTATCCTGATCAGGTGTCTAAGCTCGTTCTTTTGGACGGGATGGGGCCTCCTGGAATGGGTGCTGCTATTCCAGATGAGAATTTTCGTGAGTATCTTCAATACGATGTTGAATCTGCTCTTAGCCTTAAGTCCGAGGGCCGCAGAATGGCCAACAAGGCAGAGGCATTGTCTCGCTTGCTAGAAAATAACCCTCGCCTCGGTCATGCAAAAGCAGAATTGATAATTGAATATGGTGTAGAAGCGCACCTAGACGGTGGGATCAAGTGGCGGTGGGATCCTAGAATGAATATGGTGTGGAGTACCTTCCCTCGTTCTGAAATGGAAAAAATTTGGCGCATGATTACTTGTCCCGTTTTGATCGTGACCGGGGATGAGTCACCGGAATATTGGTCTTTGATATTAGGGGCGGAGGATCAGGATATTGAATTTTATAATTCAGAAATGACTCGTCGTATAGATCTATTTAAATTTGCTCGTCACGAAGTGATTAAAGGCGCCGGACATATGTTGCATTATGATCAGCCAGCCAGCTTAAATCTTGCCATTAGTGATTTTTTAGGGGAATAACTTTACGGTAATCACCAAGCAATATGGCTTACGTTTTCCCATTGAGCAGGTGTGTAAGGCCTAGGTTTCTAGGATTGTCGATTGATAATGGAAATGCCAGACATGAGGATAAGGAATGTGGATCTTATTTACGCTAGTTGAGCCTAATGGACACCTTAGATATTCCTGAGAGTGGAATGGTAATGGTGAGAGTATCAGAAATCGATACGACTTTTATTGAGATAAGCGGAGGAACAAGGGTCGAGATACATAACGCCGGTCTTCAGAAGCAAGAAAGTGTCAAGAATCATGATGTAGGTTGGCATAATTATGCGGGCTATTTCATAGCTTTTCTGGCTCGGCAGTAGGCAGAACTTGCTTAGAATATGCTTCCATAAGTCACTAGCGAATAATGAAAAAACATAAACTTTTAGGTAAAAATTAGTGCATACTTTCTCAGTCTACTGGCACGAATCACCATAATAATAATCCTCAATTTCCTAAAAGTAAGTGGTCAAAGGTGTTGTTTTTCAGGTGGCAGTGGACAAACTGTTGTACTCAAGTACAGGATGATACTTTGGTATCTCCTGTTTAAAACCAACAACACTGGGGGAAAAGTCAGTAATGAACGTCAATCGATTTAAATTTGCCAAATTGGCAACCGCTATCAGTATATTAGTCTTGGGCTCAGCGCCCGCTCTAGCCGAACAAGAGATGGAAGAAATTGTCGTTAAAGGAAGCCTTGGTAGTCTTCCTGGCGAGGATATTGAATCTGTCTTCGGCTTTAATAAATCCATTCTAAACACACCTAGATCCGTATCCACAATCAGCTCAGAGATTATGGAGCGGTTTAATATGCAGGATATTGATGAACTCATCGTGTTGGCACCGGGTACATTTACTCAATCCTTCTTCGGTGTCGCCGGTGGTTTGGATGTACGGGGAACTCCTGGGGAAACTTATTTCAGGGGTGTTCGACGACTCGACAACCCGGGGAACTATCCTACGCCGCTTGGTGCTTCAGATAGAATTGACATTGTTCGTGGACCAGCATCTCCTATTTATGGTCCTTCCAAGATTGGTGGTTACTTAAACTTTAACCCTAAGTCTGCTCGGGTAGCATCAACGGGGCAGTTTATTGATGAGCCGAAGGGAGCTTTGTCTTACACTGCTGGTAGCTGGAATAAAAGTGTTTTGACTGCAGAAGTGGGTGGACCGACAAAACTGGCCGGACAAGATATGGGTTATTACTTCTATGCTGAATTAGAAAGCTCTGGAAGTTACTATGACAACACAGAAACTGATCAGACCTTGGTTCAAGTATCCTTCGATATGGATATCAGCGATAAGCTTCGAATTCAATTTGGCGGCATGTATCATGAATATGATGGTAATCAGATTGCTGGCTGGAATCGTTTAACTCAGGAATTAATAGATTCTGGCACCTATATTACAGGATCAGCACAGCCGCTTGATACTGATGGTGACGGTTCAATTTCTCACCAGGAATATAATGCAGTTGGATTATTTCGATTCAGATTTGATTTCTTGAACGCTGATCCTTCTCTTACACCAGGCAATCCTGAGTCCTTGGCGGATCTTCAAGTATTGGTCGGAGATACTTCTGACTTAAGACTTAACAATGTTGGCACTACAAAACTCGATGGAAGCAATGTACTGGTAGCTGCTGATGATCAACTCGCCAATGAAGTCACAACCTTATACTTTGATGTAATTTTTACAGCTGATAATGGTTGGGAGTTTAAAAACCAGATGTTTTACGAGGCATATGAAAATATCAATGAAAATGCCTATGGTTTCTCTCAGTTTCACGACTCTTGGGTCTTTGAAGACAAGTTAATTATATCCAAGACCTTTGAAACTGATGGCCTAACGACCGCAGTACAAATATCACCTTCAATTCGCTATACCGATTTTAAACATGGTGATGACTTTACTAATGAACATTTCAATCGACGCGACCTGACAGGACCTTCAACAGCGCTTGATAGGAGATTGTTAGCGACTCGTATTGGTCGGGATTTTGATAACTATGATACCGGTGACTATTTGGACTTGGGTATTGCGGCTCTAGTTGATTTTACTTGGGAATCTGGCTTTAGCGCCTTACTCGGTGTTCGTTACGATACTATCGATATAGAAAGTAAGAGTGACGGAACTCGCTTACTGTTTTCCGCACCCGTCGTAAAAGAAAGCGAAGATGTTAGTGGTACTTCATGGACTGTTAGTTTGAGCTATGAAATGGCTGAAGGTAAATTTATTCCTTATTTCACAGCTGCTGAACAAGCTACCATCATTGCAGGACAAGGTGCGGAGATTGGCGTAGGAACCATCCAGTCTGGTGGTGCTTTTGATACCTCTGACCTTCAAGAAATTGGTGTTAAGGGTAGTTTGCTAGACAATAAACTTTACTATGCTATATCTGCTTACAAGCAGGAGAGAACTGACTTTTCTGCACAATCAATTGTAACTAATCAGGCTACTGAGACTGAAGGTTTGGAAGTCGAACTCCGTTGGGTTGTGAACGATAATCTACTTGTGACTTTCGGTTATTCTCATATTGAAGTTACTAATCTCAACACATTAGACGCAGGTAATCGATTTAGCTTTATAGGCGCCGACGATTTGCCTAATATCGATCCTAGTGAGTTGTTTGGTGGCACCTTGGGAGGCCTTGTAAGCGCTGGTCCCAGCAAGGGATTGCGTGCAGGAATGCCTGAGGAGATTTTCTCGGTTACAGCGACCTACGATTTCAATAATGGTCTAGCGGTGAGTGCTAGCGTTGTGGACGTTGAGTCAGTTGCTTCCGGATTCTCCAATTCGGTAATCTTACCGGCCTATACTCTCGTTAACCTAGGTCTAAATTATGAGACTGAAAATTGGATCTTCAGCGTCAATGGTAAAAACTTAACAGATGAAAGGTACTTCCGTGCTAACTTCCCGAACTTGTTTGGATCGCAAATTGTTCTTCCTGAATTGCCACGGCACTT
>JAESSY010000157.1 GCA_016763855.1 Pseudomonadales bacterium | reverse complement strand
CTACACCTCAATCTATTTGAAAAGCGGGACTTGATGGCATTGCTTCGGGGTGAGCCGCATAATGAGAAACCCATCAACATTTATCAGTTGGCTTTGATATGAAAGTTAACGGGACAGCAATGACCCTTTACCATTAATTTTTATCGGAAAGATTTCAAGTCGAGCTTATTTCCAAAGGCTGTCCACACTTATAAAGCAATGTGCGCAAAAGATTCATCTCAAAAAGGCGTTATCGCACAAGGTAACCAGACAATCCCTCTTTTAGTACTCATCGAGTATGCAATAATCACTGAGCAGTTTAAAAGAAGACACCCCCTAAGTTAATCAGGAGAAAAACATGAACAAATTGATTCAAAATGAAAATGACGCTAAGAGCGGGCTTCGCGAATTGTCTATGACGGAACTCGAACAAGTCAGTGGTGGAATACTTCCGGTCCTTGGCGCTGTGGTTGCGGCGATTGGTCATTTTACGGCTCGTACTGTTCTTACATCTTTTACTGGTAGGATAGGTTTAGGACTGACGGTTTATCAACTCGCCGTCTACACGAAGCGTAGATAAGCCGAGTTGGGGTCGCGGGTTTACAGCACAACCGTCAAACCTATGCGCCCTGACAAACGAACATGAATAGATTTAGAACTTGCCCGTGCTGTAAACAACCCGGCGTTGAGGTTCAGGACTTGTATCCCAATGGAACCAATTGCCTGTATTGCACGAAACATATCGAAATAAATGCATTTGTTACCATTGCGATTATCTTTGGATTAGTTAGCATTATGATGCTCGATTTTAATTACCTTGAAATTGACGTGCTCGGTCTAATCTGCGCCTTTCTACTTCTTGTCATCGGTGCAGGGTTGCAATGGGTCTACCCTAATCTAATGCCCTTAAAACACTATGAAGTATTTTAAGGGTTGATCATTTCACTTTGACACCCATGCATATTTAAAGGTGAACTTTAAATATGCATGGATCTATAGATAGACTTAAGGCTGAAATCATCACAAAACACTAAGGGACTTTGCTAAACAGCAAAACCCCTTAGTCTTTTTAGAAGCCAATAAAAATTGGATCATTTGATTTTAGTGACTGCCATAATTTTTTCGATATTGAAAGAATAGTACACATCCAGCCCTCTTCCGCGAATCCGATAGCATAGGACCTATGAGACTGTTTGCTACATCCGATTCGCAACCAAATCTTCAACAACACTGGGATCTGCCAAGGTACTGGTATCTCCCAAGTTGTCTAAATCGTTCTCCGCAATCTTACGTAGTATTCGACGCATGATTTTCCCCGAGCGCGTTTTTGGTAGTCCCGGTGCCCATTGAATTTTGTCGGGTTTTGCGAAGGAGCCTATTTCAGTTCTCACCATTTGGTTAAGTTCTTTAAGAAGCTCGTCAGTTCCCTCTATGCCTGTCATCAATGTGACATAGGCGTAAATACCC
Source organism: Pseudomonadales bacterium (assembly GCA_016763855.1). Classification (GTDB taxonomy): domain Bacteria; phylum Pseudomonadota; class Gammaproteobacteria; order Pseudomonadales; family Azotimanducaceae; genus JAHRVQ01. Next base: position 28,268 of record JAESSY010000157.1, on the reverse strand, counting down.
TGGCCTTTTATCTCATGTGGGAATCCAACTACGGCAGCTTCAGCCACCGCTTCGTGAAGTACTAATGCGCTTTCAACCTCTGCTGTACCCATTCTGTGACCGGAGACATTAAGGACGTCATCAACGCGACCTGTTATCCAATAGTGCCCATCAGCATCGCGGCGTGCGCCGTCTCCCGTAAAATAATATCCTGGAAAGGCGGAGTAGTAAGTATCAATACAGCGTTCGTGATCACCATATACGCTTCTGATTTGCCCCGGCCATGATTGTGAAATGACTAAGTTACCTGCGCCTTCACCGTGGATTTCAGTTCCGTCAGCATGTAATAAGGCGAGTTTGACGCCAAAGAAAGGTTGCATCGCAGAGCCTGGTTTTAAGTCTGTTGCGCCTGGTAAGGGCGTGATCATGATGCCGCCAGTTTCAGTTTGCCACCAGGTATCGACGATAGGGCAACGTTTTTCTCCCACGACATTGTAATACCATTCCCAGGCTTCAGGATTGATGGGCTCTCCGACAGAACCTAAAAGGCGCAATGAGCTTCGAGAAGTCTTGGTGACATATTCATCTCCTTGTCCCATTATGGCGCGAAGTGCAGTGGGTGCGGTGTAGAATATATTGACATTATGTTTGTCGACAACTTGCCAACACCGTGAAGAATCCGGATAGGTTGGAATACCTTCAAACATCAGTGTTGTTGCACCATTGGCTAAAGGACCGTACACGATATAAGAATGCCCCGTGACCCAGCCTACATCCGCGGTACACCAGTAGATATCACCCTCATGATAATCAAATACATATTTATGGGTCATCGCGGCATAAAGCATGTATCCGCCGGTTGTATGCAATACGCCTTTGGGCTTGCCTGTAGAACCTGATGTGTAGAGAATAAATAATGGGTCTTCGCTACCCATCATTGTGGGAGGGCAATCGGCACTGGCGGCATCCGTTGCCTCTCCGTACCAAATGTCTCGACCCTCGGTCCATTCTATATCCCCCCCCGTGCGCTTTACGACGACAACGGTGTGAACATTAGGACATTTCTCTAAGGCTAGATCGGCATTCTTTTTTAATGGAATGGGTTTTCCGCCCCGCACACCTTCGTCTGCGGTAATTAGGGTTTGGCAATCAGAGTCCAGTATCCTATCTTGAAGTGCTTGGGGCGAGAAACCACCAAAGACTACAGAATGGACGGCGCCGATTCGGGTACAGGCCAGCATGGCGTAAGCTGCTTCTGGAATCATCGGCATGTAAATACAAACACGATCACCTTTCTTTACGCCTCGTTTCTTGAGGGTATTGGCTAGCCGGCAAACCTTTTCGTGGAGCACTGAATAGCTAATTTTCGCATCATCATTTGGATCGTCACCTTCCCAAATAATTGCGGTTTGATCCCCCCGTGTCTCAAGATGTCTATCAATACAATTGACACTGGCGTTAAGCTCTGCCCCAAGGAACCAGGCTGCCTGTCCCTGCTTCATATTAAACTCGCTTACTTTGTCCCAGGGCTTGTGCCAGGAGATGAGCTCATTTGCTTGTTCTGCCCAAAAAGTATCGGCATCATCAATGGATGCCTGATACATATCCAAATAAGTGTCGCGGTTAATAAATGCGCGATCTTGCGCAGCGGGAATAATAGAGTGAATCTTGGACATGATGTTCCTCAGGTTTTATCGGGTCTAGGTTCTATCTAGATAACGACTAATTAATGCTGATGTCGAGGGATCCAGATTACCATGATCTCTCTTTGTATTATTATCAGCCTTGATTTGATGGTAAATTGCCTCGCTAAGTTCTTTGCCTAATTCAACACCCCATTGATCAAAGGGATTGATCTTCCAAATGACCGCTTGGCAAAAAACTTTGTGTTCGTATAAAGCCACTAATGCGCCCAAAGTTTGTGGCGTTAGCTGATCCATTAAAATGGTGTTTGAGGGTCGGTTTCCCGGCATGGATTTGTGCTTTGTAAACTCAGAATTAGAACTCATTTCTCGTCCGACCAAAAGTGCCTGGCTCTGACTGAAACAGTTTGCGACTAATTGATCATGATGTTCCTGAAGATCATGGTGTGCCTTTAGGGGCAATATGAAATCCAAACCCACAAATCGATTACCTTGGTGTAGAAGTTGGTGGAATGCGTGCTGACCATTACTACCTTCACCTCCCCAAATAATTGCACCAGTGGGGTAGTCAACGGTCTCATTATCGAGCCTGACAGATTTACCATTACTTTCCATGTCGAGTTGTTGCAAATGAGCAGGTAAAAAACGTAAACCGTGGTCATAGGGTATGACAGCATGGCTATTCGCATCGAAAAAATGTTGGTACCAAATTCCAAGACAGGCGAGAATCATGGGCATATTTTCTTCCATCTTGCTCTCGGCAAAATGTTTATCCATCTCCCTAGCGCCCTCTAACAGTTGACTGAAAACCTCGAAGCCATATCGTATTGCTATCGGCAAACCCACAGCGGACCAGAGGCTATATCGGCCTCCGACCCAGTCCCACATGGGCAATATTTTGTCAGTCGCCACGCCAAATTCTCTGGCAGCTTCGTGATTACTGGTGATGGCAATTACATGCTTTTCTAACGCTGCGTCATCCATGTAAGTAAGTAACCACTTCTTTGCAGTATTAGCATTGGCAAGGGTTTCTAAAGTTGAAAAACTTTTTGACGCGATAATGATAAGGGTCTCTGTCGGGTCGATTTTCTCGAGGGTTTGCTTAATATGGTGGCCATCAATATTGGCGATATAATGAGATTGGATGTCTTTAAATTGCTTGCCGCGATAAGGTGCCAAGGCTTCATCAACCATAAAGGGTCCCAGATTTGACCCGCCAATACCGAGGTGAATCACGTTTACTATTTTCTTACCGCTGCATCCTCGCCATTCTCCATTTTGAATGCCTTTACTAATAGATTCGATTTTCTTCAGTGCGTTAGCGATGGCTTTTGCTTCGGCTTTCAGTTGAGGCGGTGCCTGTTCTTGTTGAGACCTCAGTAAAGTATGTAAGGCGGCTCTGTTCTCTGTTACGTTTATTTTTTCTCCAGAGAACATGTCACTTATTGATTTTGGTAAATTTGCTTCACTACACACTGCAGAAAATAGTTTTAGACTTTCTTCAGTAATCAGGTTTTTTGAATAGTCGAGATAAATTCCCGCGGCTTCTAGGCTAAATTTTTCAGCTCGGTGCTTATCATCATCGAACATTTTTGAGATAGAAAAAGGCGCAACATTTGCTGCGTGATCTTTTAATGTGAGCCAGCTTGGGTAATCGAGGTGTGCCATTTTTGCTTGGTGTTCTATATCATGAGGGGTGAAGGGTTGTAATAATGTCGACCGTGAGAAAGCCCAACTAAATATTCTAACAAAACCTCATAGTCTTGATCATTGTTGACTAAATCGATTTCTGTGACATTGACGATAAGTAGTGGTGCATCGTCATAATAGTGAAAAAATTGTGTGTAGGCATCAACCAATCGAGCGAGATAATCTTTTTCAATATATTGCTCAGATCCAGTGCCCCTTTGTTGAATTCTTGACATCAGTACATCGACAGGCGCTTGCAGATAGATCACGAGATCGGGTGTTGGTGCATCTATGGTGAGATGAGCGTAAATATTTTCATAGAGCTTTAACTCGTCGCTATCTAGGTTGAGCTCTGCAAAAAGTCTGTCCTTTTCCAGTATAAAGTCTGCGACACGAAAAGGTTCAAACATATCTCCTTGGCGTAATTTTTGTATTTGCCGTGCTCGCTCAAAGAGAAAAAATAGTTGGGTTTGTAAAGCGGCCTGTCTTCGGTTCTGATAGAAGCGTGCTAGAAACGGGTTTTCAACGGCATTCTCTAGTACTGCTTCGTATTTCAAGGATTCTGCCAAGCGCAAGGTGAATGATGTTTTTCCCGCGCCAATCGGTCCTTCGATAGCAATATAGTGTGGTGAATTTTGCGTCTTCAATCCTGGCTCCATGAAGGATTTACCCAGCATTCTACCTCTGCCTGACGGGCATTAACAAATATACGCGTTGACTTACCCATCATTTTCAGCAGTTCTTTTTGGGCGGCGCCTTCGTCTTCGTCCATGATTTGATTTTCCTTGTCCGCGTGTCATTTCAGCTCGTTGTTCAGGATTTTGTTCCTGATAATCTGTCCACCATTGGCCGAGATTATCGAGATCTTCTCCTGACAATTCGCGTAGCAAAAGAAAATCGTAAGCTGCTCTGAAGCGACGGTGGACTACGAGCGCACTTGGTTTTTTTCCGGTCAGCATAGGTAATCGAGCCTGAAGTTGCCAAATTTCTCGCATGGGTCCTGAAAAGCGCCGTGGAATAGATGTAAATAGCTGCTGTTTGGCAACAACATTACCCCCTGCTTCAAATGCAGCGTTGGTATTTCCTTCAGCCTTAAGTCGATCTCGCTCGATTTCAAAAGGGTGCCAGAGGAGGGCTGCATAAACAAATGCAGGGGTAACTGGTTTTTCTTCTGCGATTCGTTTATCTGTACTGGCAAGGGCGAGGGTAATGAGCTTCTCGGTCTTTGGGTTCTCCTGCATGGCGTTGTTACTGGAAGGGAACAGCCACTTAAATAGCTGATATTCCTGCATGATCTTAAAGGCGATTTCACCTTGTCCAGACATGAACAATTTGAGTACTTCCTCAAATAACCGAGCTGGCGGGATGTCCTGAAGCAAGTGGGCTAATTTTGGTAGCGGCTTTTCGCTTTCGTCTGCTAACTCAAATCCTAATTTCGCCTTAAACCTGACAGCGCGTAGCATTCTGACGGGATCTTCGCGATACCTGCTTTCTGGATCACCAATCAGACGCAGAATCCGAGCGTCTATGTCAGCCAACCCGCCTACGAGGTCTCTGATTTCCTTTTTATCTGCATCGTAATATAAGGCATTGACGGTAAAGTCACGACGAAATACATCTTCGCTGAACGTCCCATAGCTATTATCGGACAGTATCAGTCCAGAATCGGTAACGTTGGCGGCACTGGGGCTAGGTTCATGTGGAGCGCGAAAGGTGGCTACTTCGATGATGTCTCGTCCGTAGCGGATGTGGACAATCTTAAAGCGCCTCCCGATGGAGCGAGAATTTCGAAATAGCTCGCGGACTTCGTCTGGATGGGCATTAGTGGCCACATCAAAGTCTTTAGGTGCTTTTCCTAGTAGTAAGTCGCGTACACAGCCGCCTACTAGATAAGCTTCAAAGCCTTGACTGCTCAATCTATTGACGACTTTCATGGCGTTAATGCTTATTGGGTTGTCAGCGAGACCTGTTTCAATCGGCATTTAGTTAGTGCCCGTCCATAAATAGGTTAATTTGGATGAAACTCGTAAAAGTAAATGTCAGTTTGCTAGTAAATTCAGCCAGTAAGTTCCGATAAGGAACTTACAAGGGCAGTAACCCACTCGATTTTAGTATACGGATGGGCACTAGTTAGTTTCCGTCCACAAAGAGGCAAAAATAGCTTAATGCCGCAGAATCTTAAATAAATCAGTTAATATTTTCAGTTGCTTGCAAGGGAAGTAACCCCGACCTACATAGTTTCTGAATACGCACTAGTTAGCGTATCAATCTTTCTATTAGTATTGTGAGGACATACTACCAGAAGGAGTCTGCAGAAGGAGGTCTGATTTTTACCTTAACTAGGAAATTGAGCAAAGATTGTTGGCTTTGGCATTGGGTTAATGTGGGTTGATAAGAAGGGACTATTCTATAAATCGATTCCACAAAGAAAAATGGGAAAAGTAAACTTTTCCCATTCAGCGAGCCAGTTTTTTATTTTTCTTGTTGTCTTTATTATTCTTATTACTGAGTGCTTGTTTTTTTTATTGCACTCGTTTGCATTTTCGCTATGCATATCGAATGCAGTTAGTATGCCAATATTGCACTAAATAAATTTGCTTTTATTTCAATCACTTACAAAGATGCAAGATTGTCACTTAATTCCATTTGTTACCCAAGGTAACAAATGGTGGGGTTTTAGGTAACAATCGACACACTTTTCTGGGTTTTTCACTTTTCAAGTAGTTGCGAATTTTTCGAAGATTAACGTCTTTTTGACCGTTCTCTTGGCAAGTGAAGCTTTTGCCTTTTTTGCCATAGTGATTTTCGGCTGATGCCTAGCTTCTGTGCCATTTCTGTCTCTGTCATTTGGTCTTGATTCTCGATGACAAATTTTTGAAAATAATCTTCAAGGGAAAGATCTTCGGGGATTAAATCAAATTCGGTCTTCTCATCACTGGGATCTAATTCTATTGCTAGTAAATCTGGTGGAATGAGCGTGCCTTCACAAAGAATAACTGCTCGTTCGATGGCATTTTCAAGCTCTCTGATGTTACCTGGCCAACGATACTCCATGATCAACTTTTCAGTGTCTTTTGTAAAAGTGAGGAAAGGCTTTTCAAGTTTCAAGCAAGCTAGTCTCAAGAAGTGTTGGCTGAGATCTTTCAGATCTTTTTGCCTTTCTCTTAAAGGTGGTAGCGTTAACTTCACAACGTTGAGTCGATAATATAAATCCTCCCTAAACTCTCCGGACTTGCTCAGGGCTTTCAAATCTCTATGAGTGGCAGCAATTAATCTGACATTAACTTTGGTTGTTTCAACTGAGCCAACCCGTCTGACTTCGCCTTCTTGAATGACCCGTAAAAGTCGCGCTTGAGCCTCGATGGGTAACTCGCCAATTTCATCGAGAAATAGCGTGCTGTTATCTGCGGCTTCGATTAACCCCATTCTTTGGGAGGAGGCGCCAGTGAAAGCGCCTTTTTCGTGACCAAAGAGTTCCGATTCAATCAGGCTGTCTGGAATAGCAGCGCAATTTAGAGATATCATTTTTCGCTTAGATTGTTTGCTGTTGTTGTGAATGGCTTTGGCAACCAATTCTTTACCTGTTCCCGACTCTCCGAGTACTAGAACGTTAGTGTCTGTGGGTGCCACCTTATAGATTCGATTAAACAGCAACTGCATTGCTTCGCATTCTCCGATCATGCCTTGTACGGGTTTTACACTTGTTTTTGACGGGTCATCAACAATGGCTTTAATGGTTCGGAGTAAGTTCTCGTATTCGAAAGGTTTGGCGATGTAGTCAACTGCACCGAGCTTCATGGCTTCAACAGCTGAATTGACACTGGCGTAGCTTGTCATGATGAGGACGGGAATGCCTGGTGCCATCTGAATGATATTAGTCCCTTCTGGACCTGGGAGGCGAAGATCGGTAATGATTAATGCAAATTTTTGTAAATCAAAAGATTCTGCTTCAGAAATAGATGCGGCTTCACTGATGACAAACCCTTCCTTCGAGAGGAATTTGCGCAGAGATGACCGAATGACAACTTCGTCCTCAATAATTAGTATTTTCTTACCCATAAAACTCGCAGGAAGGGGCTGTAGGGGCACTAAACAATGGATAGGCCTTGGCTGTCAACCTCAAGAAGTGGAAGTTTAATGCTGACTTTCGTGCCATCACCCGAATTAGGTGCGATGGAGATTGCACCATGGTGTTCTTCAATAATTGTCATGACAATGGCAAGCCCGAGACCCGTACCTTGGCCCGGCTCTTTTGTTGTATAAAATGCATCGAAAACTTTTTGTCTGTCTTCTGACGCGATGCCATGTCCGTTGTCAATAATGTTAATTTCTATTAGATCTTCGATGACATTGCCTTCGATAACAATGTTTTCGTTCTCTTTAGATGCATCTCTCGCGTTCGCCAGTACATTGATGAATACTTGTAAGAGTCTTTGTCCGTCCCCGAGAACCTTTAGTTCAGTTTCGCAGCGGTTAATGTAATTAATTCCTTTGTGATCTGTCGACAGCGTTAACAAATTAATGGCCTCATTTATACATTGTCTTAGTGGGACTGGAGTCATTTCCCGTTTTGAATCAGCGCTTCCACTATGGGCAAAATAAACTAATGATTTTAGAATTGCGGAAACACGATTTGTTTGCTCTAGGATTTCGTTGGAAATTTCATGGAGTTCCGGTTGATCGGAATCGAGTTTAATATTCTGTGCGAGACAAGCGATGCCTGTAATTGGGTTGCCAACTTCGTGCGCGACACCGGCGGCCAACTGACCAATAGAGGCCAGGCGCTGGTTGTGCACAAGTTGTTTTTCGAGTGTTTGCTCGTCCGTAATGTCTTCGACGACAATAATGGTTTCTCTCTCGCTCACTGTCGTAGCAATATGCGCTTTGTGAAGATAAAGAAGTCGCTGGACTGATCGAACTTCGAATTCGACTTTTAGTCTGTTTAATGATGGTTCGCTGATAAAATCAATGAGTAGCTGGTGCCAACTTCCTTCTGAATTGGAAAGTTTTCGGTCGACGATGTCTTTAGCCTTGATATCCGTTAGTTCCGCCATCACTCGATTCCAGGTTAGGATCTTGAGTTGTTCGTCCACAGAACAGACGGCGGTCGGTAGTTCTTCGAGTATTTGGCGATGATAGCGTCTCAAATTGTTGAGTTCAGCCGCTAAGCCAGTCAACTCAGATTGATAGTTTTCAAATCTATGCTCTCGACTTTGTACACTTTCATTTACCTCATCGCCTGAAACATTTCTGTTCAAAGGTAGAAAAGTAGAAGCGATAGTGTGTGCTAGTGTTTGGCCAGCGTTGGCAGTGAGATTAGCCTCGATATTATTTCTAATCATGGTCAGCATAAAGGGGCGGGACTCGTCTCTTGAAAGTGACAGATCGGAAAGAGCAACATCAATCAAACCGATGCTCGTTTCTTTACCCACGGCAAGGATGAGTCTCTCTTCAATTTCGTCAATTGACTGGGCGATCAGTTCTCCTTGGTAAGGTTGTATGGGAGAATCCCCGATACATTCGTCCGCCGCTTTCCGTTCATCGGAACTGGCTTGCGTGATGAGGGAAATGACAATAAATGCAAAAGTGTTAAGACTAAGGGAAATTAAAGTTGTCATATGCCAAACTTGTTGGCTCGGTTCAAAAACTAAAGAGGTGTCTATTCGGATTGATGCGACAATGTCGCTCACAAGCGGCAAAAAGAGCATAAATAACCACACAGTAAATCCTGCTGTTAGTCCAGCCACAAGACCTTTACTTGTGGCGGCACGCCAATAAAATGCGCCGACTAAACCAGGTAAGAATTGCATAATAGCAACGAAGGAAACGATGCCCAGGCTAATCAGTGATTGTTGCTCTCCAAATAATTTGTTAAGTGAATAGGCTGCTAGAATAATGCCAACAATAAGAAAACGTCGCGCGTTTAAAACAAAGCGTAGAAAATTGATATTTTGATTGGGGCGATAGAGCGGCAGCATGATGTGGTTTATCGACATCGAAGCCATGGCGAGGGTAATGACAATTAGTACGCCGCTGGCAGCAGCGAAGCCACCAAGAAATGCCAGGATAGTGATCTCATTGTTAGCGGTTACAATCCCTAAGTTGATGGCATGGAACTCAGGTGACGAACTCATGCCTAATTTGTTTGCTGCCCAAAGAATAGGTGGGATACAAAGGCTGAGACTTAACATATAGAGTGGAAACCCCCATCGCGATGCGATGATGAGGGTTTGATCGTTGTTTTCTGTAACTAAAATGTGAAATAAGTGTGGTGCTGCAATAGCAAAGGCGAAGAACATCAATAGCATTGATCTGGAGGCCCCTGTTCCTAAGATCTGTTGACCCTGTTCCTTCCACATTGGGTTCACGCTTAGCCAAGCATTGAGTTCCTCGATACCGCCAAAGACGCCGTAGATCGCATAGAACGCCAATGCGACAAAGGCAACGATTTTAAATATGGATTTGATGGCGAGTGCGAAAATCAAACCTTCATGTTTGTTGCGGGTAGATACATGTCGAGCACCAAACAAAATCGCAAAGATGGCCATGGTGACACAAAATATGATTTCGAGACCGTCTGTGCTTAATGCTTGGTTGAGTAAGTGTATTGATCCCGAAACCGCGTGAATTTGAAGCGCGATCAAAGGCAAGATGCCAATCAACATTAAGATCGTGATGAGGCCCCCTACCCAAGGCGCTGGATAACGGAAAGAAAAAAGATCAGCGAGAGATCCAAGTTTATGCGCTAGCGCAACCCGACCCAGAGGGTTCAGTATCAATGGGGCGAGTAGAAATGCGGCGCAAGAACCTAGAAAATAAAGAAGATAGCTAGATCCAAATTGTGCTGCCAATCCAATTGTGCCGTAAACCGCAATTGCCCCGGCGTAAACCCCAAGGGAGATAACGCGAGTAAATCGATGCTGCGTTATCTTTTTCGACACCCACCCTTTCTCGGCGAGATAGGCTGACCCAAATAGGATGCTCAAATAGGCAAAACTGATGGTGAAAATTTGTGTGAGAGAAATGCTCATTACTTGGTTTTACTTCTCGCTGTCGCAAGATAGCAGAGAAAAATTAAACTTGCCCAAGCCAAATAATAGGCATAAGCATTTGTTAGTGGCGGGCCGCTAAAGTTAACTTCCGCAACAAATACGAAAAAGCCCAGAACCGCGAAATTTATGATGCGCTCAATTATCAATGGAAGAATCCGTTAATGTTGGTGGTTTCTAGGGTGTCTGGCTCATGGCTGTAATCTGTTGTCAAAAAGTACCACAATTGTCGACCTGCGGTAATAGCTACAGTTTATTAAGCGCCTGATCCATGATCTTTGGTACTGAATCAATGGACCAGTTATCAACTGCTTGTTTCATCATTATAGATTCAGATTCAGGATTTAGGGATGTCTGACCCAGGGCTTTAAGTGCTAAATTGAATATTTGGGCGCGATCTTCCCTTAATACGGCAGGTGCATGGGCCTGTTTACTGAGCTTCTGACCGTCATCTCCCATAACAACCGGGAAGTGAGCATATCGAATTTTTTGAAAGTTTAAGTATTCTCTGAGAATGTCTTGCTTTGGGCTTGAGTCTAGAAGGTCGCTGCCTCGAATTATGGTATTGACAGATTGAAATTCATCATCCACTACCACAGCTAGCTGGTATGCGAACAATCCGTCTTTTCTCTTGATGATGAAGTCGCCAATATCGCGTTCGAGATTCCAGGATTGATTTCCCAGAATACTGTCCTCAAAGGTGATTTCCTTATTTGGAATTTGCAGCCTTATTGCGTAGGGGGTAGAGTCGAGTAGTTGTTGACGACAAGTACCTGGATACACTTTTTTGAATGATTTCCTACTGCAAATACAGGCATAACAACGATTCTCGTCTTCCAATTTGCTCAAAGCTTCTTGGTATGCTGAAATTCGCGTACTCTGAAATAGGATGTCACCATCCCACTTAAAACCAAAGTGTTGAAGTTGCCGAATGATCTCTTCTGGAGCGCTGTCAATTTCTCGAGGAGGATCAAGGTCTTCAATGCGTAGATGCCAGATGCCTTGATGAAATCTGGCGTCTAGATAACTAGCAAGTGCAGCAACCAGTGAACCGAAATGCAGAGGCCCGGTGGGAGAAGGTGCAAACCGACCGATATAGGCATTCATAAAAGCTTACCTCATCGATGAGATTGTTATCCGAGGATTTGCTTTTCTCTGATTTCATCGAGCATTTTGCAATCGATACATTGAGTCGCAGTGGGTCTAGCTTCAAGGCGTTTAATGCCAATTTCGATACCACAAGATTCGCAATAACCGTAATCGTCCATGTCGATAAGGCTCAGTGTACTATCGATCTTCTTAATGAGTTTCCGTTCTCGATCACGTGTTCTGAGTTCGAGGCTGAATTCTTCTTCCTGAGTTGCTCTGTCTGCTGGATCGGGATCATTTGAAGCTTGATCCTTCATATGGGTAACAGTGCGATCGACTTCCTCCATCAATTGCCGTTTCCATTCCAAAAGCTTACCGTGAAAGAATTCACGCTCTTTCTCGTTCATGTAGTCATCGATTTTCGAAGACTTTACCGGCTTAGAGGATGCTGCTTTAGTCCTTGAAGTGCTTGTAACTGCCTTCTTTTTAACGCGGGTTTTTTTAGTTACGGCCTTTGGTTTAGTTGATTTCGTAACTGCTTTTGCCGACTTTGTTTTTTTCTCTGGGCTTACATTACTTTTTGCTTTTGTAGCCTTCTTTGCGGACTTAACGCTTTTAGTCTTAGCGCCGGAAGATTTAGATACTGCGTTCAACTTTGTATTTGCCTTTTTCTTTGTAGATTTAGAGTTCTTTGCCTTTGCGGGGGTTGTTTTGTTTTTCGCCGTTATTTTTTTAGTCGCTTTTGGTGGAACAGTTTTCTTTGCGGGCTTCTTGCCTTTTTTAGTGGCAACCTTCTTTACAACCTTTGCAATTTCCTTCTCTTTTTTGACTGCGACTTTCTTCTTAGCAGTTTTACTGGTGCTCGCTTTTTTCTTAGGAGTCGTTTTCTTCGCGCTTGTGTTCTTGGGCGTTACTTTCTGAGCCGTTATTTTTTTTGCGGCCTTTTTAGGAGCGGCTTTTTTCTTCGCGGTCGCATTTACCTTAGGTTTCGTCGCCTTAGCTTTTGCTTTCGGTTTTACCTTGGATTTTACTTTTACAGGCTTAGTCTTTGATTTAGATGATGCTTTTGATTTAGCCTTAGTTGCAGGTGCTTTTTTACGTTTTACTGCCATAGTAGTTCCCTATTAGCTTTTCACGAAAACCCCGTTCAAAATCGAGCAGCGAACGTTACCAGAACCTATGGGCTTCGCCAAGTAAGAAATTCAAAAAAACACAGTAAATTGACCAAATAAGGAAGAACATGACGTGCTTAAGCAATATGCCCACCGATTAAGTGAAATTCAGCCCTTCAAAGTCATGGAATTGCTGGCCAGGGCGAATGAATTACAAGCCAAAGGGCGCCCCATTATCCATATGGAAGTAGGAGAGCCGGATTTTCCTACGCCTGGGCCTATTCTGGCTTCCGGAAAGCTCGCATTGGAGAGAGGGTTGACCAAATATACCCCTGCTGAGGGCTTGCCCGCTTTACGAGAACTTTTATCAAAACATTATCAGCGTCAATATGGCGTGGTGGTAGACCCTGCAAGAATATTTGTGACCTGTGGTGGTTCTGGTGCTTTACTCTTGGCTACCGCCCTGACCCTGAATCACGGTGAGGGTTTGTTGATGTCTGATCCGGGATATCCCTGTAATCGTCATTTTTTAAAAAGCTTTGGTGCAGAGGGACAATTAGTGCCTGTTTCTGCCGAAGTAGGATTCCAACTCAATCTGGATTTAGTGAAGCAGTACTGGAAAAGTAATACGAGAGGTGTGCTTTTAGCTTCTCCCGCGAATCCCACGGGGGCCATTATCCAGCCCGATGTACTCGAAGCGATAATTAATTTTGTCAGCAAGAAACAAGGACACATGATAGTTGACGAAATTTATCATGGCTTGCACTACGGTGATGCCTCTGTGTGTACGGCCTTGGAATATTCTGATGAAGTCATTGTTATCAATAGCTTCTCTAAGTACTTTGGTATGACAGGTTGGAGGCTCGGATGGATGGTTGTACCGGAGTCTGCTATTCCCTTACTTGAAAAACTGGCACAGAATCTTTTTATCTGCGCGCCGAGTATAGCCCAATACGCAGCACTCAGTGCCTTCGAACCTGAAGCTATCGCGGAGATGGAAGTCAATCGGAAAAAGTTTAAGATCCGCCGAGACTATCTGCTTGTTGAACTTCGGCGTTTAGGTTTCAGCATTCCCGTTGTGCTAGAAGGTGCATTTTACATTTATGCAACTTTACCTAAGGGCTTTGAGAGTGCAGAAATATTTTGTTCCAGAATGTTGGAAGAATTTAATGTCGCGATTACGCCTGGTACTGACTTTGGGTATTTTTATGCTGATAATACGGTTCGCTTCAGCTACGCCCAGAGTTTGGACAAGCTTAAGCAAGGTGTCGCAAATTTGGATCGCGGTCTTATTCATGCAAGACAATAAATAGTTGTGAGAGAGCTAAAACTTGAAATATTCTCCAAGCCTTGAAGAAGGTATTCTGATAAAAAGATATAAAAGATTTCTAGCGGACATCGAAACTGCAGATGGAAAGTTAATGACTATCCATTGCCCGAATACGGGGGCGATGACAAATTGTGCAGAGGCAGGGGATAAAGTTTACTATTCGAAATCTGATAATCCTAAACGCAAGTATGCTTATACGTGGGAGCTCTCGCGAACGAAACAAGGGCACTTCATCGGTATCAATTCAGCAAAAGCAAATCACATTGTCAGGGAAGCCGTTGAGTCAGGCCAAATTGATGAGCTTGGGCCCATCAATAACATTGAAGCCGAAGTTGCTTACGGTCGCGAGCGTAGTCGAATTGACCTTTTACTTCATACTTCTGAACAGCCCGATTGTTATGTTGAGATAAAAAGTGTCACGCTCTTGGATGAAACATTTGGTCAGGGTTGTGGCTTTTTTCCTGATGCAGTGAGTGAGCGAGGTCGAAAACATCTGCGGGAATTGTCTGAACAAAAGCAGTTGGGGAATAGGGCAATAATATTTTTTTGCGTTCAACATTCAGGTATCAAAAATGTAGCCATTGCGGGTCATATTGATCCCGAATATAAAAAGGAATTTGATCGCGCATTAGAAGCAGGGGTCGAGGTTATTGTCTATCAATGTGCAATGTCACCCAATGAGAACAAAATGTGTTCTTCTTTGGAATTTAGAATGAACGGTGCGTCGCTATGACTCAAATGAGGGCGAAGCAGTTCAGAGTGAGTCGAACCTGGGCATTGAGTTTTCTAGGGCTGACCTTAGTTTTCGTGACTTTGATGAGTTTGATCACTGGACCCATAACGATAAATCCCTGGCAATTGATCGGCGGGGAGCTGACGGAGCTGGAAGCGCTAATTTTGATTGATATTAGAGTGCCTCGCATTATTTTGAATATCATTGTCGGGGCAGGGGTTGCCGTATCGGGTGCTGCAATCCAGGGTCTATTTAGAAATCCACTGGCAGATCCTGCCTTGATTGGCGTCTCAAGTGGTGCCGCATTGTTTGCTGCTGGTTTTCTGATTATGGGTGGCGGTGTCTTGGGGCAATTGGGGCTTTCGGGAAGTGCATTTGTTGGTGGGTTACTAACAACATTCCTGGTGCTGGCAGTGGGTCGAAAAAGTGGTTCAATCTCTGGCATGTTACTCGCTGGTATTGCAATTAACGCAATTGCCCTTTCCGGGATAGGGCTATTTTCCTATTTGTCCTCTGATGCTCAACTGCGCTCGGTGGCTTTTTGGGCTTTGGGAAGTTTTGGTTCTGCAGACTGGGAGATGGTCTATGTCATTTTGCTAACACTGCCATTTATTTTGTTGTTGTATGACCAAAGTCACAAACTCAACGCGATAACCCTGGGGGATCAAGAAGCGGCTTCCCTTGGTATTTTTGTGCCTGGACTTCGACGGCAAGTGATTCTCTATACAGCTTTTATAGTGAGTGTGAGTGTCTCTCTAGTGGGTGTTATTAGCTTTGTTGGTTTGGTTGTTCCTCACTTGATTCGTCTTTCCTGCGGTTCTAGCCATACTACGCTTATTCCGTGTTCCGCGTTGCTCGGTGGTATTTTAGTACTATTGGCTGACGGCTTCAGCAGAACGGTTTTTGCTCCGGCTGAATTGCCTGTGGGTATTTTGTTGGCCATTATTGGCGGTCCTTTTTTCATTTTATTGATTCTTCGCAGTCAAGAAAAGATGGGTATATGAACATTCATTGCGAAGCGTGTTCTTATTCGGTGGGAAATAAACTGATTCTTAACAAGGTCAGCCTTAGGGTTTCATCGGGAGAGATTCTGTCATTAGTCGGGGCAAATGGAGCGGGGAAAACCAGTTTAATCAAGCTGTTCGCCGGTGAACTTCAAGGTACGAGTGGTCAAGTGAAGTTCGGAGATAGGGCGTTGTCTAAGATAGGCCTTGATATGAGAGCACGTCATATTGCCTTCTTGCCTCAGAAGTCGGGTCTAGAATTTCCATTCCGGGTTCGTGAAGTGATCGAAATGGGTCGCTATCCTCAACTGACAGGCAAGGTATTTGATCAAAAAATAATTTCAGAAGTCATTTCAGAATTTGACTTGGTGCACCTAGAGGATCGAATTTATACTTCATTATCAGGGGGAGAGAAGCAGAGGGTACAGATTGCCAGAATACTGGCGCAGCTGTGGGATACAGAGGATGCATTTTACCTTTTTGATGAACCTACAGCGCCTCTGGATTTAGCCCATCAGTTAGCGTTCTTTAAATTGATTGGAACCCTTGCTAAAAGAGGCGCAGGAATACTATTGGCGATTCATGACCTTAATCTCGCTGCGCGTTTTTCTGACCGAATGATTCTTCTAAAGCAAGGTGAGGTGATTGCAGAAGGCGCTCCCGAGGAAGTCATCACAAAAGAGAAAATTCAAATGGGGTTTGATGTAAACGTACAAATCCACAGGCGCGCTGAAGATTCTGTGATACAGATAAGCTATTAATTTATGCTTGCTCTGCCTCAGCAATTAGACTTGCCTTTAAACCAGCGTCAAGTTCGCTCCAGTGAATATCCAAAATGGCGCCTTGAAGCGCGTAGAGCAAGACTCTGTTTGCCCTGAATCCACGAGATTTTACCAGCCGGTAAATATCGACTGCGCCCCGATTCACCAATTGCGCCCTCGTCCTTATCCCGACGGCATCTAGCCATCGAACAGAAGTCTTGCCCAAGTTTTTTAAGTTGATTAATTCGTTTTGAGCCATATTAGGAACATATTTATAACTATTGGATGATTGGTGTGATTCAATGCCTCTACCTATTTAGCATAGATGACGGATGGGAAGTGGTTAGAATTAATTTTGGATTGCCTGTGCAATGGCGTGTATAGACTCGACGACTGGCTTTCTGCTAACGCGACAATGGTCAAAGTCTAAGCAAGGACAGGATTTGGTTTTCTGGATCACAACGAAAGCGGGTCCGGTAAAAATTATTGTCGAAGATCAGGAGTCGGTATTTTTCGTCGCTGAATCTGATTTGTCTGAAATTCTGCGCTTGTTGAGAGATCTGGGGAATTGGCGCCATGACCTTAAAGAACTTAAAAATTTCGAAAGGCAGAAGATGCTCGCCTGCTACTTTCGATCTCAGTCAGACTTGATAAGTGCACGGAACAAATTGCGGGGCAGGGTGAGGATTTATGAAGGAGACATAAAGCCCACCGATCGATTTTTAATGGAGCGCTTCATTACTGCCGGTGTTAAAGTAGAGGGCCGCGTGAGTCAAAAGAACGGGTATCTTGTTTATAGTGAAGCCCGATTAATGCCAGTGGATTACAGTCCTCAACTCAAAATTGTTTCCCTTGATATTGAAACCTCATATACAGAAAACAAACTCTATTCCATCGCTGTCCAATCAGATAAAGAAGTTAAGGTTTTCATGGTCGGTGAGGGCACTCCGCAGTTAGATTTCTTAGAATATTGGCCTGATGAAATCGCTGTGATTCAACGATTCCTAAGTTGGCTAGACGAGTACGACCCGGACATTATTATTGGGTGGAGTGTGGTGCGCTTTGACCTGTGGTTTCTACAGGAACGATGTAATGCGCTTTCGATTGAATTTAGTTTGGGGCGCAATAAAGAATCTGTTTTGTGGCGGGCTGTTTCCCAACGAAATGCCGCAGGTCTACTAACCGGGAATGAAAAACAGTTTGCATTGGTACCCGGAAGGGTCATTCTGGATGGGATCGAACTGTTAGGAACAGCCAGTTATCAATTTGAAAGTTTTTCCCTTGAATTCGTCCCTCGGCAACTCTTGGGCCGAGGAAAATTAATTGAAGATGTTGATGATAGAGCAACTGAAATTCAGGATTTGTTTGCAGAAGATAAAACGCAGTTAGCAAAATATAATCTGGAAGATTGCAATCTTGTTAT
This sequence comes from Pseudomonadales bacterium, assembly GCA_016763855.1. Classification (GTDB taxonomy): domain Bacteria; phylum Pseudomonadota; class Gammaproteobacteria; order Pseudomonadales; family Azotimanducaceae; genus JAHRVQ01. The sequence goes on along the minus strand of JAESSY010000157.1, from coordinate 10,456 downwards.
CGAAATTTTTGAAGCAACAAATCTAATTAATTTTGCGATTGAAAGAAGCCGCCTGACTGGCCTGGATCTTGATCGGGCTGGCGGATCTGTTGCTGCTTTTGACTATCTCTATTTACCGAGGCTTCATCGCAAGGGGTGGATAGCGCCGACTACTGAAGGTAAAACCAGTAGCGCGAGCCCCGGCGGTTTTGTACTCAATTCCAAACCAGGCATCTTTGATCATGTCATTGTTTTGGATTTTAAAAGCCTCTATCCGAGTATCATTAGAACTTTTAATGTCGATCCACTGGCAATGGTGAGTGCGTCTGAAGAAGCGGATGTAATACCAGGATTCAATGGAGCCAGTTTCTCTCGCCATCATGTGATTTTACCTGAGATTATTGAAACGCTTTGGAAGGCCAGGGACGAAGCTAAGCGGCAAAGTGAAGCCGCTTTATCTCAGGCTATTAAAATAATTATGAATTCCTTTTATGGCGTGCTTGGTACATCCGGGTGCCGATTTTTTGATACACGCTTAGTCAGTTCAATAACCTTGCGGGGACATGAGATTCTCCAGAAAACACGAGATCTTCTACAAGACAGAGGCTTGGATGTAATCTACGGCGACACTGATTCGGTGTTTGTGTTGCTAAAAAATGTAAGCTGTAAGGCCGAGGCTGATGCTGTCGGTCTAGCAGAAAGTGAGTTCCTGACGCATTGGTGGCGAGAGCATCTTAGATCGAAGTTTGATATTGAGAGTTGTCTTGAAGTTGAATACGAAACTTATTTCTCTCGTTTTTTAATGCCGACGGTTCGGGGTTCTGAAGTCGGTAGTAAGAGACGCTATGCGGGTATGGTGGAAAATAATGGAAAGATGGAGATGGTCTACAAGGGACTGGAAACAGTCCGTAGTGATTGGAGCCCTCTGGCGCGAGAATTCCAGCGATCACTCTATGAGAAAATTTTTCGAAATGAGCCCTTTGAGGATTTCGTAAAAAGTACGGTTTCTGAAGTGCTAGCGGGTCGATGCGATGATTTACTGGTATTGCGAAAGCGTCTGAGGCGAAATTTGTCTGAATACCAAAAAAATGTACCACCCCATGTGAGGGCCGCACGCATTGAGGAAGTGGAAAGACAAAAACGAGGTTTTGATATTTCTCTCGGTCACCGGGGTTGGATAGAATATGTGATGACGATTAATGGTGCAGAACCCCTTAGATACGTCCAAGGGGATATTGACTATCAATTTTACATCGACAAGCAATTAGCACCGATTGCTGATTCGATACTCAACTTTAAATCAACTTCTCTGGCGCAAATCACTGATCTTCAGCTAGGTCTATTTTAGGGCGTTTATTGCTTCGGTCTTAAGACGAGCCCCAAAATCAGATACGAGTAATGATGCTGATTTGTTAGCGAGCGTCGCGGCTTCAGTAAAACTTTGCCCCTGGTTGATAGCATATAAAAATGCACCGGCAAAAACGTCACCAGCTCCTGTTGTATCTATCGCTTTTGTTGGGGTGCCTGCTACACTAATCGCTTCGTTTCCATCATAGACCATAGCGCCGTGTTCACCGCGGGTCATGGCGATTTGCTTGCATATTGTTTGAAGCTTTGTGAAGGCTTCATCAGAGGTCTCGCTGGCAGTCCAGATTTTCGCTTCATCTTCATTGCAGAAAAGAAGATCGATTCCGGCTTCAGCAAACTGATCAAATGCTGATTTGAAATGTTCAACGATGGCTGGGTCAGAGAGCGTGATAGATACTTTGACACCGGTTTCATGAGCAATCTTTTGCGCCTTCAATGCCGCCGCAAAGGCAGTCGGTGATGTAACGAGGTAGCCTTCAATATAGAGGTAAGTTGACTGTCGAAGTGCTGCTTCGTTGAGTTCGGTCTCGGACAGCGTTTCGCTGATACCTAGGTGCGTTGACATAGTGCGTTCTGCATCAGGGGTTACCATAGAAATACACTGTCCAGAAACACCTGCTTCTCGACCGTCATCAAGATTGGTGTCTAGGCCCGCTGCCTTCAAATCAGACATAAAAAAGTCACCAATCTCATCATCGGATACTTTACAGGAGTAAAACCCATTGCCGCCTAGTTGAGAAATCGCAACCATGGTATTGGCTGCTGAACCACCACCGCATTGCTTGATGATTTTGTATTCTTGTTCTAACAAGTCGATTATGCGGTGCCTTTCGTCGGTGTTGACTAGCGTCATCAATCCCTTGCCCAGACCGGATTTGGGGATGAAGCTCTCTTCTACTTCGTATTCTGTGTCGACTAAAGCATTGCCGATGCCATAGACATCATATTGTTTCATGAATCTCTCCGGTTCTAGTATTTGTAAAGCTTAGTTGAAAGCTTAGTTAAAGGTTTAGATAAGAGTTTAGTTAGGTTTTTTTGGTGGAAGTCTGTTAAAGCGAAGAAAATGCCCTCTTCGCTACGTGGAGCGTCAGTTCTAAATCTTCTGTCGTGTGAGCCGCAGAAACGAACCCTGATTCAAACGGAGAAGGGGCAAGATTAATGCCCCCTTTTAACATCTCCTGGAAGAAAGAATTGAAATGATCCGTATTGCTATTCATGACTTCTGCGAAACTAGTGACGGGCCGCTTAGCGATAAAGAAGAATCCAAACATGCCGCCAACCTGATTTGTCGAAAAAGGTACTTTAGCTTCATCAGCTAATGCTTGAAGACCTGTTACCAGTGAGTTGGTTTTTTCTGTGAGCGATTCATAAAATCCTTCTTCCTCTATGAGTTCGAGTGTTGCGAGGCCCGCTGTCATGGCAATGGGATTACCGGACAAAGTACCTGCTTGATAGACGCCTCCTAAGGGCGCGACAATATTCATGATCTCAATCGATCCCCCAAAAGCGCCAACGGGCATACCTCCTCCGATAATCTTTCCGAGGGTCGTTAGATCAGGTTTGATTTCATAGAGGCTTTGGGCGCCGCCGAGAGCGACTCGAAATCCGGTCATAACTTCATCAAAAATGAGTAGAGAACCATGCTGGTCACAGACTGCTCGCAAGCCTTCTAAGAACCCAGCGACAGGGGGTATGCAGCCCATATTACCGGCGACAGGTTCGACGATAATGGCAGCTATTTGTTCGCCAAGTTGATTGAATGTCTCCTCAACTTCAGAAATGTCGTTGTAGCTCAGGGTGATGGTGTGTTCAGCTGTGCTTGCTGGAACGCCTAGGGAATCTGGTTCTCCTAATGTTAAAGCGCCAGAGCCGGCTTTTACAAGTAACGCGTCGCTATGGCCGTGGTAACAACCCTCGAACTTTACGATTTTGTCTCGCTTTGTATATCCTCTTGCGACCCTGATGGCACTCATCGTTGCCTCGGTTCCTGAACTCACCATGCGAATCATTTCTATATTGGGCATGATGTTACAAACTTTGTTTGCAAGGACGGTTTCTATTTCAGTGGGAGCGCCGAAGCTGAGTCCATTGTTGAGTACAGATTGGATACTTTCGATGACCTTGGGGTGAGTGTGACCCACTATCATCGGTCCCCAAGAGCCTATGTAGTCAATATAAGATTTGTCATCTTCATCTATAAGATGAGCGCCCCTAGCTTTTTTGAAAAAAATGGGCTGACCACCTACCCTCTGAAAAGCCCTTACAGGAGAATTCACACCACCAGGAAGAACCTTTTTGGCGTCATTAAACAATATTGTAGATCGGGACATAATTTTACTTAATTGGGAAACTGAAGTTGCGCATTCAACCACTCATCGGCGATGGATTCAATTCTGTTTCTGATTGAAGTGTTTTATTTGGTGATTTGAAAAGAATTCTTCCTATGTGTTTTACCACAATACGAGCCTCTCATTCCCCGTAAACCCTCCAATGAGATGGATAACACCAAATTGTCTATTAAAAATGAGTGTTTAGGCGTGATCGTGAACCAACACTTCTCTCCTTTCGTTCCTAATGAGGATATTCTATGAATGCAAAGTGTTCAAAAGTTAAGCCTCTTTAAATATCTGTTTCAATTTTGAGGTAGTTTTCTGCTAAGATTAATGCCCTTTTGGATTGAGTGGGTTGAAATTTGTGACGGCCGTAAGAGGCAGCAAGCAATACCAGATGGTAGTCGTGCCACATCGCCCAATATATAAAGCGGGTGTGTTTTCTCTGTGCCTACTAGCCGTAGCGGCAATAAGCTGGCTTACCTATGAATGGGGTATGAAAGAAGGCTTGGCTACCAAAGTCGAAGTTATCCAAGAACGTGATCTACTTCGCGAACAATTGAGTGAAAGCGCCCGCCTTGTGATAGAAATGCGTCAGTCTGTTGCAGACTTGAAGCTAGGCGGTAAAGTAGATACCCGAGCAAATGAAGAAATACAGATAGCCGTTGAAGATCTACAAGAAGAGATAGCTGGCCTTAATGAAGAAATTCGATTTTACAAAGGAGTCATGCTACCGAACGTAAAAGAACAAGGCCTGAGAATAGAACGCCTTGATCTTAAAAAGACCGGAGAGCCCAGTACATATAGCTTTGGTTTATTACTGACTCAGGTTGTTGAAAAGCATGATTATGTGCAGGGGGCTGTTGAAATAAGTCTGCTTGGGCAACAAGACGATCTAGAACGTCAACTTTCATTAGCAGAAATGAGTGATGGGAATCAGAGCTCGATTCGATTTAGGTTCAGATATTTCCAAAACATAGAAGGCAAGATCAAGGTTCCAGATGGCTTTTTGCCAAGAGAGCTAGTTATTGTCGCAAAACGTAAAGGTAGAAATGCACAGGAACTTGAGAAGAAGTTCGGCTGGCAATTGGATGGGGATTAGTTGTGTTAAAAAAGAAGAGCCGCGGTGAATCAGGAGTTACCTTGATCGCCAACAATTGTGAGGTCGCAGGTGATGTTCATTTTAGCGATCATTTGCTTATTAATGGCACTATTAAAGGTGACATTTTTGCACAACCAGGTTCAGAAGCGATTGTGACCATTAGTGAAAAAGGTCGAGTAAAAGGTGATATTCGAGTGCCTAACGTCATTGTTAATGGCAAGGTGTTTGGGGATATACATTCTGATAAGCACGTTGAATTAGCAGCAAAAGCCGAGATCAAGGGAAATGTGTACTATAATCTCATTGAGATGGTGATGGGCAGTCGTGTTGATGGTAATCTAGTGCATGTTCAAAAAGGCAAGGCTGTGCAAGCTGAAACTTCTGAGTTAGCACGTACTTCAACAGTCACCAACGTTAAGACCAATATCGCATAAATTCTTTCTTGCAATTTGAAGCATAGAGCCCATATTAGACGTTATGTCGGATGCACCTACCACTTTCATACCCACTGGAATGCAGTTTACTGAAAAAGCTGCGATCAAAGTGAGGGCGCTCATTGAGGAAGAAGAAAACGAAAGCCTAAAACTCCGGGTTTTTGTTACGGGTGGCGGTTGTTCCGGGTTTGAGTATGGATTTACTTTTGATGAAGATACTGAAGAAGATGATGCTGTTATCGAAAAGTCAGGGGTGAAATTAGTCGTCGATGCCCTTAGTTATCAATATTTAGTCGGTGCTGAAGTTGATTTTAAGGAAGACCTTCAGGGTTCTCGCTTCGTCGTGACCAATCCCAACGCGATCACAACCTGTGGTTGCGGAAACTCATTCGCCCTTTAATTTCGAATTCTGTTTAGTCTTTCTTTTATAGATACTTGCGTTAGTAGCGTTAGCCGCGGATGCGTATCCCCTTAATCCAGATACCGACTCTAGCCTGGCAATAACCGGTTGAGTTAGCTGTTGAAACCTTGTTTGGTCTTTTGCATGAATTGGTTCGGCTTTTGGAAGTTTAACGGTCTTGGGATTGCGATGAACACCATTCACCAAAAACTCATAGTGTAAATGGGGTGCGGTCGCCCATCCTGTAGCACCGACATAGCCGATAGTCTGGCCTTGTTTTACCTGTTTTCCAGCTCGAATACCTTTGGCAAAAGCGGAAAGGTGTAAGTATTTGGTTGTATAACGTTCACCGTGTTTGATTACAATATACCGGCCGGAAGCACTGTTTCTCCGTGATACAGTAACTTTACCGTCTCCAGACGAGACGACGGGTGTTCCTTTTCTAGCTGCATAGTCAATACCTCGGTGCGGCATAATTTTTTTGTGGATGGGGTGTAAGCGCCTCATGTTGAAGCTTGAACTAACCCGAGAGAAATGAACTGGATCTCTTAAGAATGCCTTGCGCATACTTCGGCCTTCGGGTGTAAAATAACTTCGCTGTCCGACACGGTTTTCATATAGCACCGCGGTATGAGAGCGGCCCATATTGTTAAATACAGCTGCTAGAATGACACCTTCTTTTATCTTTTCGCCTTCAACGTATACGTCTTCATATAAGACTGTAAATGTATCGCCGCGTCGAATATCGAGCGCAAAACTGATATCCCACTGGAATACATAGCTTAGTTGCATAATGAGATTATCAGACAATCCAGCTTCCTTACCTGCGTGGTAAAGGGAGGGGTTTTTGTGAGTAATTCTTGCAGTTTTATATGAGATTAGAATTTCAGGTTTAACATGATCCCACTCTGCTTTAAATTTTTGGCCTACCCTGTTGACAGATAATTTACTTAGGGGGGTTTCCTGATAACTCAGATTTTGCAATTGCCCAGTCTGATCCACTTGATATTGGATTGTTTGCCCAGGTTGAATCCTGCTGAGGACGGCAACATCAGACCCTAGATTCATGATGTAGTGTAAATCGGTGGCTGACAATCCCGCCTTGGTAAATATGCTAGATACACTATCTCCATTTTTAACCGTAATATCTTTCCAGAGAGGCTGCGCGACAGTCTTGGCAGGAACCTGTGCAAGCTCAACAGGTTCCTCGGTTGGCATGGTTTCAATTGAAAGGGAAATTGGAATATTTGCCGTTTGATTGTCTTTTTTTGTCGGGAGTGCGGCAATGGCCACAATTAAGCTCATCACCAGAGCGATGACAATCTTTAAGTGTAATTTTGGGTATTCATTCATAAAGCAGTAAGCTACGTTGGTTTTTTATTGTTGTTTGTCACAAAGTGTCGCTAACTGCATAAATTATATGGAATTAATAGAGTTTGCAAGTCATAAAATGCGGGATTTATCAAGAATACAACTTTGAACTTCGCAGTATCTCGGCAAAAGACCGGAGAAAGGTCAATAGCTGAAGTGTTTTTGTCGATAATCCCTTGATATGCAGCCGCTATTTCTTAATTTTCCTTGAAAAAATATTCAACTGCTGTATTTTGGCGCCTCCGTTCAAAGATGCACCTAAACACCAAGGGGCAAGCCTACATGAGCTCGTGTAATTTTTGAACACTTGCTAAGTAGATTTTATAGGAAAATGTGATGGCGATTAAAGAAAATTTATTGGATCACCTTGAGTCCCTCGGTCTAATCGCGCAGGTAAGTAGCAGGGCAGATTTGGAGAACCATTTATCAGGAGGCGCGAGGACGGTTTATTGTGGCTTCGATCCCACCGCAGATAGCCTGCATATTGGAAATCTTGTTCCACTCTTTGCCCTGAGAAGATTCCAAATGGCGGGACACACACCGATATTGCTAGTGGGTGGTGCAACGGGGATGATAGGGGATCCAGGGGGGCGCACCACAGAGAGAGAGCTAAAATCTGCAGAAACGGTTAAGAATTTTGTTGTTAAAATTCGAGAACAGGCGAGTCGATTTCTGGACTTTGATGGTGGAGATAATTCGGCCATCGTCGTCGACAATGCGGATTGGACAGAAAAATTAACAGTAGTGGATTACCTGCGGGATATTGGTAAGCACTTCAGCGTAAATGCAATGGTGCAAAAAGAGACTGTCCGTAGGCGTCTTCAGGATGATGAAAGTGGCATAAGTTACACCGAATTCAGTTATATGATCCTACAGTCCTACGATTTTGTTGTTCTTAATCGAGATTATGCTTGTACGATTCAGATGGGCGGCAGTGATCAATGGGGTAATATTACAAGTGGTATTGATTTAGTCCGCAGGATGAATAGCCAGCAAGCATTTGGTATTACCTACCCTTTGATCACTAGCTCTGACGGCACTAAGTTTGGAAAGAGCATGGGGAATGCCCCTTGGATTGACCCTAAGAAAACTTCTCCCTATCGTTTCTATCAGTTTTGGCGAAATTGTGCGGATGCAGATGTCACACACTATTTACGTATTTTTACTTTTCTGGAAGCAATTGAGATAGATGAGGTTCAAGCGGCTCAGGAAGCAGACCCAGGAAAAAGACAGGGTCAAATAAAGTTGGCTCAAGAAGTGACTAGATTGGTTCACGGTGAAGAAGGAGTAGACGCAGCAGAGCGGATTAGCCAAGCCTTGTTTGCGAATCAGCTTGCGCAACTTTCTGAAGAAGATTTAGGCCAGCTTGCTCTGGATGGTTTGCCGAGCAGCGTCCTTGATGAAGATGATATGGGCTTGTTAGCAGCGTTAGTCAATTCTGGTCTCGCCGTAACGCCAAGGGGCGAAGTCACTGTTGGGCAGGCGCGTAAGCTGGTTCAGAGCAATGCGGTATCGCTTAACGGGGAAAAAATAACGGATGCAGAATATGATTTGACGAAAGATGCGGCGCTGTTTGGTCGTTACTACATTCTACAGAAGGGTAAAAAGAATCATCATCTGCTGATCTTGAATCAGGACTAAATTATGTTTATTTGGGCGTTGTAAATCAAAGCCCCGTGCGTATAATACGCTCCCTCACAATCGCAGCATTGTGAGGGAGATAGTTTGCTGGGGTCTGTAGCTCAGTTGGTTAGAGCGCACCCCTGATAAGGGTGAGGTCGGTGGTTCAAATCCACCCAGACCCACCAGCGAAATGGTATAGTGTTGTTAGCTTGCACAGCAAGTCTAAAAAGTGAAGATTTATTATCAGGTTAGGGACGTGTTAAAACTCTCTAATACCAGAAGCTAATTCTGGGGCCATAGCTCAGCTGGGAGAGCGCCTGCCTTGCACGCAGGAGGTCGACGGTTCGATCCCGTCTGGCTCCACCACTTCTTTTCTATATGTACTCTATATGAGCATTGATCAGAGTTTCATCGCGATCCTCCGAAGCGGCAAACCGATTCCCTCAAGCCAAGAATCCAAAACTGCCCTGCAAATCTTCGGTCTGGATTTCGAAGAATCCAATGCGACTTTGATCGTTACGTCTCCTTTGGAGCTACTAGATGAGTCGCTTATACTTCGTAGTATTCAGCTATCCCTGTCTAAACTCTATTTGCATGACGACATCGATTCCACTAATACCTTCTTAATGTCAAAAATAGATGATCAGGATTTTCATGGTGCAATTTGTTTGGCAGAATACCAGAGTGAGGGTAGAGGGCGCAGAGGGAAAAAATGGATTAGTCCCTATGGTCGAAACATATACCTGAGTATGGGTTGGAGAGTGCCGAAAGAAATTGGTGTGGATGGATTAAGTCTTGTCATCGGGATGCAAATCGCAAAGAGCCTGAGGGAGTTAGGGCTAACAGATGTCGGATTAAAGTGGCCTAATGATGTGCTGATGGATGAGGGGAAGCTTGCTGGCATTCTTATAGAGGTAGGTGCATCGAGTATCGACGGGATGTCAGTTGTCATTGGAGTTGGCATAAATATGGCGATGAATGAAAGTAATGGGCGCAAGATTGATCAAGCCTTTAGTCAAATTGGGGACTATCTCTCAATTTCTCGTAATGAATTGGTCGTAGGCCTCATCAAAAATTTGCATGAGTCATTGGTGCAGTTTTCTAAAGAGGGCTTTGGTCGTCTAATGAGCGAATGGGATGCTTATAATCTTTATCGTGATAAACCTGTTAGTGTCCTAATGGGTGAGAACCTGATCAATGGGATAGATAGAGGTGTCAACAACCAAGGACATTTGTTGTTGGAGACAGCCGCCGGACTTGAATCATACAATGCGGGAGAAGTTAGTTTGCGCCGGAACTAAGCCGTTGCAGAGCTTAATCTGATGAAAAATATATTTGTTAGCCTCCTTTTGGTCAATGTCGTCTACTTTGCTTATAAGACATTTTCGACTACTGGCAGCGCTCCGGTGGTTATTGCTCGATCAAGTGTGGCCACGGTTGAATCTATTTATTTGCTGAGCGAAAATGCTAACAGTGAAGTGCGGGACAGAGAGCTGAAGTTGATTGTCAGTAATCCAGTGCAAAGTGTAGAGTCTAGTGAAAGTATAGATCTAAGTTGCCTCGCAGTGGGGCCCTTTCATGATATTTTTGTAAGCCAGTCTGCCGCTGATAGATTGCTCGCTTTAGGGTTTTCTGTCGAAGTAAAGGCTATGGACGTGGTGACGGAGTTAAATGACTACCGTGTCATGATACCTCCGGCACAGTCGCTTCAAAGTGCTTTTAGAAAGTTGAGGGAGCTAAAGTCCCAAGGTATTGACAGTTATGTTATTACCCAAGGCGCGGGAGTTTTGAGTATTTCATTGGGCGTCTTTTCGACAGAGCAAGCGGCTTTAAATTTGCAATCTGAGTT
>JAESSY010000156.1 GCA_016763855.1 Pseudomonadales bacterium | reverse complement strand
GCAGCTTTTGTCACTGTGTAGGGGCCCGAGCCGATGGCGGCAAGCAGGCCTGCAGCAGAAGCGGTATTTAAAATATATCCATCACCTCGCTCAATCATACTGGGCAGCACAGCTCTCGCAGCATACAGGTGAGACATGACGTGGAGTTCCCACTGGCTTTGCCACATATCATTGGTTGCATCGGTCAATAGCCCCTGACTTGTCGCGCCTGCATTGGAGCAGAACAAATCAATTTGACCGTGCTCTGCAATGACATTCTCGACAAGCTCAATAATCTGGGATTCATCAGTGACATTACAAACTGCCGAGGAACACTTTAATGCTTTGGCTGCTGCCTCTACCGCTTCAAGATTTAAGTCTACAAGGACGACCGACTTTGCGCCTTCTGCCAAAAAGGCTTTACCCATTGCCTTACCGATACCGCCACTGCCGCCGGTTATGACCACGACCTTATCTTGTAATTCCATACTGAATATGACTCCCGCAAATCCTAGACGATAATGCGACTACCTGTCTGATGCAAGATGATTAGTCGCAGCTATTACGAGGGATGCTTATGCTTATGCTTACTAATACGGGCTACGGGCTACGGATAGTGATCCGCTTCGATCCAACCGGGCATAGGCCCTTGCCCTGCGGTAAAGTGATCTAGCACCTTTGAATCGGGGGCTATCGTGACGCGATAGATCACATCATTTGCCTGTCTGAACGCTAGGGTCTCAGTTTCGTCCATGCCCATCATGACTGACACCATCACTCTACCCACCAAACCGTGTGAAACTATGCCAATAGTGTCGGCCGAGTCTTCTTTGAGCTCTCTTAGAAAGGGTCGAACGCGATCTATCATATCTGGAAAGTTCTCACAGCCTGGACCTCGATAATTGAATCGGTCGAATTGATAGGCTTCCCATTCTTTAGGGTAGCGCTGAGATAACTCATCCCACATCAGACCACTCCAATCCCCACAGTGCCATTCCTTGATTCTTTCATCAAAACTTAAATCAAGGTCGGTGTGCTGATTGATGATATTGGCTGTTTGAACACATCGGCCTAAAGGAGAGGCAATTAATTTATCCAGCTTCTGGGATTCAAGAAAACGGCCATTAACATCAGCTTGGGCCTCACCAATTTCATTGAGATCAGAATTGAGCTGACCCTGCATTCGCCTAATTGCATTCCATTTTGTTTGACCATGACGAATAAAAAAAAGTTGCTTCATCTATTTCATTTTCCTTTTTGCACGATAGATCGTGCACTTGTTATCCTTCAATGAAGTTGACCCTATGTGGTCTAATTCAATAGATCCAGCCTTGTCCAGAATAAATTGGACTGTTCAGTTCTTTTTCGAGAGAATCAGCTTTCAATTAACCGGGGCTTGAAATGAAAAATTCTTTACAACTTATCATTCTACTGATTCTTCCACTCTTTTTGACTAGCTGCTCAAATGAAGAGGAGATACAAGAGGAAGCCATCACTGAAGCACCCATGGGTAATGAAGCGACAGAAGAAGCGAAATCACCCACAGAAACAGCCGCTGACAAGATGGTAGAAAAGGTCGCAACGGAAATCTCAGAGAACATCACAGAGAAAATTGAGGCGCCAGCAGACGAAAAACTTGCCTATCAAGTACTAATCAATGCCATCGACAAATCAGCCCCAGGCTGGAAGCAGAGCCTGAGCTTACCTGAAATGTTGTCCTTCGATGCAGACAAGGCTTATTACTGGGATATGAAAACAAATAAGGGCGATATGTCTTTTCGATTGTTTCACGATAGTGCGCCCATGCATGTGAGCAGCACCATCTTTTTGACCGAGTCAGGCTTCTATGACGATGTACTCTTTCACCGGGTTATTCCAGGTTTTATGGCCCAGGGCGGCGATCCAACCGGTACTGGCAGGGGTGGCCCGGGGTATAAATATGCCGGAGAATTTGAAGGCGCAAGCGGGCACACCAAACCAGGCATGCTCAGTATGGCAAATGCCGGTCCGAACACCGATGGTAGTCAGTTTTTTATTACCTTTGTACCAACACCTTTTCTCAACGGCAAACATACCGTTTTTGGTGAAATTGTTTCTGGTCAACAAACTCTCAAGACCCTAGAGCAATTTGGTAGCGGCGGCGGTGCAACAAGCGAAACCCTTAAAATAGAGAAAGCCTCTATCCGGGTTGAATAGCAAAGAGGCAGTACAATATAAGTCTCAAAAGGCGTACACTCTTTCGAAGAGCGAATATCTAAGTGGATGGGGTATTGATGACATACTGTCACAGGGATGAAAATCGACAATCTGAACGACGTGGATTTGAGCGCCGTATGGCTGCCCGGCGTACACCTGGTGGCTGGAGACAAGACCCGGAAGGTCGGCGCAGATCATCCCGGCGCCTTTTATCTCGCCGCAACCCCTAAAAACTTTTAAGAAGAAGAAAATAATCACCCAGACCTAAATTACCCCCGTAGCAATTTTCACAGAAAGGATGCAACACAATGTCTGAGACTCTCCAGGCTTATCAAGAACTACGCATCCATAATCCCATCAGTGAAGATGAAAACGGTACTTGGCAAATCGCGAGGCACAAAGATGTACTCCAAGTTCTAAAAGACCACACAGGCTTTTCTTCAGATGTTTCTATGGTCGCTCCGGAAGATCGCGGCGAACCCAGTATGCTGTTCAGTGACGCGCCGATTCACAATCGACTGCGCAAACTTGTTAGTTATGCATTTAAACCCGGACATATCGCAGACCAACGCGAACTCATCACAGATCGCTGTGAAACCTTGATGAAGACAATGTGTCAATCGACACAAGTCGATCTTGTCGAATCCCTTGCAGCGCCCCTACCCGTCACCGTGATCGCACACATGCTAGGTGTCGAAGACGGTAACACGCAGCAGTTTAAGCTTTGGTCAGATACGATCTTCAGTAATATCGGTGATATTTTGATGGCAAACCCAAGTGAAGAAGCGCGATTGGCAAGCGAACAAATGGATGCTTACTTTTTGAGTCGAATCGACGTATTTCGACGAGAACCTCAGAATAATCTACTCAGCCGATTAATCGAAACAGAGACAGAGGATGGCCACTTATCCGACCCAGAGTTGTTAAGTTTTTGCCGATTGCTTTTAATCGCGGGCAACGAAACAACAACCGGACTAATCACCGGTATTGTTCGCGTGTTTGATGAGATACCAGAAGCTTTTGGTCAACTCAAAGCCAATCGTGATCTCATTCCCACCTTTATTGAGGAAACACTTCGATTGCATTCTCCCTTTTCAGTCACAATACGTAAAACGAAAAAACCTTGTGTCATCGGGGACACAGAAATCCCCAAAGGCGTCATGGTGATACCCATGATTGCCTGCGCAAATCGTGATGAAACTGTTTTTGATGATCCAGAGAAATTTATCATCGACAGAAGTCCCAACCCCCACCTTGCCTTCGGTTTTGGCGCACATAATTGTTTGGGTGCGCATCTCGCACGACTTGAAGGAGAGATCGCCATTCATTCAATGCTAGATCATTTGGAGGGTATTTCTCTGGCTAATAGTGGGGATTTTGAAGACGGCGAATTAGGCGGCCCAAGTAAGTTGTTGGTTAATCTTAACCCAGCCAAGTAAAACCCCTGCTATATTGTAGCCAGATCGACCTTTAACCCGCGTTGACTATGTTAAGACTTTTGAAAATCGAGATGAGCACGCTAAAGCTATTGCTCAACATCGCATACCCCATGATTGTTTCCCAGGGTGCTTTTGCGATTCTGATTTTCACTGACCGATATTTTATGTCCCTTGTCAGCCCCACCCATATGGCGGCTTCATTGGGAGGCGGCATTGCATCCTTCTTCGCCATGTCGCTTTTTATCGGCATACTCTCATACACAAATGCGATTGTTGCTCAATATTATGGTGCAAGAGAACTAGAAAAATGTCCCAGGGCAACGACTCAAGCACTTCTGCTTTGTTGCGCCTTCATACCGATGCTACTCGGCATGGGATACTTTATTGGTGATCTATTTGCGCTCATGGGGCATGATCCCGAGCAGGAAATATTAGAGCGCAAGTACTTTTATATTTTACTTATTGCATCGTGCATTGGCTTGATAAAGATTTGCATTTCGTCCTATTTTTCAGGCATCGGACGCACAAAAATACTCATGTTTGCAGACACCATTGGTGTCGCAATTAATATTCCGCTCACTTATGTACTGGTCTTCGGGGTTTGGGGCTTTCCTGAGCTGGGTATTGCAGGAGCAGGTTATGCGACGATATTTGCATCTATTGTCAGCCTTGGGATTTTCTTACTTTTCTATTTCCAGAAATCACATCGTGCGCAATTTTCTATTGATCAATCCTTTCATTTTGATCGGGGCATCTTCCGACGTTTTGTTCGGCTGGGATTTCCCTCGGGCATCGAAATGTTTCTCAATGTCGCGGCCTTTAACTTATTTATACTCATGTTCCAATCCTACGGTGTGGCGGAATCCGCCTCTATCGCTATCGTGTTGAACTGGGACATCCTGTCTTTCGTCCCTATGATTGGCTTAAACGTCGCCATCATCAGTTTAACCGGGCGATTTATTGGCGAGGGCAACCTTGATAAAATGAGAGAAGTGGTACTTTCAGGATTTTTAATTGGGGTTGGATATACCCTCATCCTTACCTTTTGCTTTTTCTTTTTCAATCAAGCACTGGTTGAGATCTTTATTAGCGAAGGCAAATACTTTGCCAGCATATTAGAACTTGCTTCATTTATGATGATTGGCCTCGCCTGTTACGTGATGGCAGATGCGGTATTACTGGTGACAGGAGGCGTCTTACGAGGCGCA
Source organism: Pseudomonadales bacterium (assembly GCA_016763855.1). Lineage (GTDB taxonomy): Bacteria > Pseudomonadota > Gammaproteobacteria > Pseudomonadales > Azotimanducaceae > JAHRVQ01. The sequence goes on along the minus strand of JAESSY010000156.1, from coordinate 4,945 downwards.
GGAGACACACGTTGGTTGATGTGGGTATCCGTTACCATTCACTGGTTTATGCTCTTGATAATATACATCGTCATTAAGGAACTAGATATGGGGCCAAAAGTGGCTTGGGTGGTTTTCGTCGCCATGATCATCTTTACCGCCGCTGTCTATCTAACAAGATTAAGTAGTCGGAGTTGGCGAACCCCAGAAGCACTCGCCAAGGTAATGGCAGAAAGCTAAGATGAGAAATTAAGGTAAAAGAATAGGGTGAATGTCTAAATTGCTGCTTGCTCAATATCTAAGGCAGACTTCGTTAAAGTCTTGCGCCAGGCAGCCCAACCCATCACCGCCATCACGATATAAACACAATAGAGTACAGCGTAAAGCTCTATGCCCTTAATGACATAGACCACTGTTGCAATCACATCAACGAGCAACCAGACATACCAACTTTCAATGAATTTTCGCGCCGTCATCCACATGGCAACAAAACTCAGTATCGTAATAGTGGCATCGGCATAGACCATATCTGCATCGGTAAAATGGCTCATTAATGCTGCAAGAGCAGGTATCGAGACTAGAGTGATACCGATCAATAGATAGAGAGTTTTAATATTGACGGATGTGACCGGTACGCTTGTTTTACCCTCGCCAGTTTCTGCTGCTCCAACCCGGCTCCAGTAATACCAGCCATAGGCATTCATGACAGCATAATAAATATGCAAGCCAAACTCTGAATAAAGCTTCGCTTCAAAAAACACAAACAGTGAAACTAATGTGTAAACCAGACCAATGGGCCAGGTCCAAATACTTTGACGTATCAATAACCAAACGCAAAGCAGTCCCGAAATGAAACCAATCAACTCAAATAGGTTGCTTGCAAGTAATTGATCGAAGACGGATGAAAACATTTTATGTATTAGCTGCTAGTTGGAATGGGCGCAACGATCTGTTCAACTTTTAGACCCGAGTTTTGCCATCCCAGCATATCGCCATCCAAATGTTTTAGGTTTGTAAAACCGGCATCACGCAATATGTCCTCCGCTATACCAGCGCGCCGACCAGAACGACAATAAACAACAATTGGCTGAGCTTTATCAAAACCCAATTCAACTAATTTACCCGCCAATAGATCATGGCTAATATTCCTGGCACCAGGGACATGACCTTTAGCAAATTCATTAGCCGTTCTAACATCAAGCAGAATCGGCTGATCTTCACTCGCCATCCATTCTTGGAATTCTTCTTGACTGATTTGAGGCGTCACCGTCCCTGAAGTCATAAAGAACACGGCGACACCGCCAACAAGCGCAATAACGAGAAGAACAATGGTGATCTTCATTTGGTGGTTCCCTTCTTAAGAGCATTAGAAATTGTAGATTTTTCTTGGGAGCATGCTAGCATAATTTATTCATACCTTAGCCTAAAAAGATGTCAGACTTGGCCAATGAATAATCAGCCTATTCTCTATACTTTTCGACGTTGCCCCTACGCAATTCGCGCAAGAATGGGACTAGCTTACGCTAATGTCGATTTCGAACACCGGGAAGTTACCTTAAAAAACAAACCTACGAATATGATTTCTCTTTCACCTAAAGGCACTGTACCCGTCCTGAAGCTCTTAGATGGAACAGTACTCGAAGAAAGTCTGGATATTTTGATCTGGGCAATAGGTCAAAAAGATGTTGATGGCTGGATGACGTATCCCGCAAAACGACTATCAGAGATGGCAGCGTTAATTGCAGAAAATGATTTCGAATTTAAAATACATTTGGACCACTACAAATATGCTGATCGATTCCCCGAGGCATCACAAGAAGAATATAGAAGCCGCTGCGAACCTTTTCTCTTAAGCTTAGAGAAGCGTTTAACTGAAAACCCCTTCTTATTTAGTCATCAAATCGCATACGCGGATATCGCTATTGTTTCTTTTATAAGACAGTTTTCAAAGGTGGATGAAACCTGGTTTAGTCACGCACCCTACCCCAGACTCAAAATTTGGCTAAATCACCTCATCAATAGCACCTTGTTTTTATCTATAATGAAGAAATATAAGGCATGGCAACCCGGTGACGCACCCATACAATCCTAGAGCGCGGCGCTAAATGCAGATTAACAAGATAGGTAAGAAAGCATGAAAGACATCAAGGTAATCGGATTTGACGCTGATGACACGCTATGGCACAACGAACAGTATTTTCTCGATGCAGAAAAACAGTTCTGGGAATTGTTAGAGGATTTTTTACCACAACATGCTTCTGCTCGGGAGTTAATGAAAACAGAAATGCAAAATATCCAGCTCTATGGATATGGCATTAAAGCTTTTACCTTATCAATGATTGAAACTGCTATTTCTATCACCGACGGCACTATCACTAGCTCCGGTATTGAGAAGATCATTGGTTATGGGAAGGATATGTTGGCAAAGCCGATTGAGATAATTCCGGACGTAGAACATGTACTAACAGAGTTACAAGGCAAGTATCGATTAGTTGTCGTCACCAAAGGTGACTTGTTAGATCAACAGCGTAAATTGATCAAATCTGATCTAGAAGGCTATTTTCATCATATTGAAATCGTGTCTGAAAAGAACAATACGGAATACCTTAAACTCACCAATCATCTAGACATCACCCCCAGTGAATTCGTCATGATCGGAAATTCACTAAAATCTGACGTACTGCCTGTACTTAATATCGGCGGCCATGGTATGCATGTGCCTTATCACACAACCTGGGAGCATGAGCAGATCAATAGAAAAATTGAACACGAACAGTTTTACGAATTAGAAACCATTAAAGATGTCCTGAATTACTTTTAATCGTAATGTTTTTGGCCTTAAAGGGAGATAGCGCTGATGTTTGATCAAATTTGGAAGATAAGGGGACCGAAAGTATGGTGTGTTCTAATCTGTATCTCTTTTGTGAGCGCTTGCGATTCCCGTGTTGCTAATCACTTACCCGGCAGCAATCCCTGGTTAGATGGCAATGCAGCACAAATGGCAGATTTTGCGGTCAATGCCGATGAAGGTCCTGTTGTGATGCTTAACCTCTTGAAGTTTGAAACCAGCATAGGTGAAAATGGTAAAACCGGCCCAGAAAATTATGCAGAATACGGACGATTGGCCGGTCCTATCGTTGAGAAGCACGGAGGCAAATTGGTTTGGTCAGGGGTACCAAACCAACAGTTGATTGGCGATATGGATTATGACTGGGATCTGGTACTTTTAGTCTCCTGGCCCCAAAGGCAAAACCTATTAGATCTCATCCAGGATCCTGAATATGAGGCAATTGCACATCATCGTGGCGCGGGATTGGAGAGGAGTATGTTGATTGCTATGGATGAGATGAAGTAACATTCGGTTTAAACCATGCATAGGTGCTCTCCAAACCAGTTTCTAGTGCAATGGTGGATTGCCATCCCAAGGCACTTAGCTTTTCCACACTAAGTAGCTTTCTAGCAGGCCCATCCGGTTTGGATTTATCAAACTCTATCCCACCTTTAAACCCTGTTATCTTCTTCATCGCAGTTGATAGCTCGCTAATTGTCACATCATTACCGGTACCCACATTTACATGTGACAAAGAAGGCTCAGTGACGTCTTCGTAAATTTCACGATCCAGTTCCATTACATGCACACAGGCATTCGCCATATCGTTAACATGTAAAAACTCTCGCCTAGCGTGACCAGAACCCCAAATAGTAACGCTCTTTTCATTATTCAATTTTGCTTCATGGAATTTTCTCATTAGCGCGGGTATCACATGGCTGTTTTCCGGATGAAAGTTATCTCCTGGACCGTAAAGATTAGTCGGCATAACTGATCGGTAATCGGTACCATATTGCCGATTGTAGGATTCGCACAATTTGATACCCGCTATTTTCGCAATCGCATAAGGTTCATTCGTCGGTTCAAGCTTGCCCGTGAGCAATTCACTTTCTTGCATAGGCTGGCCGGCGTGTTTTGGATAGATACAAGAGCTGCCAAGAAAGAGTAGCCTTTGACAACCCGCTATATAGGCACTGTGGATCAAGTTGCACTCAATCATCAGGTTCTCATAAATAAACTCTGCAGGGTAAGTGTTATTAGCATGTATGCCGCCCACCTTGGCTGCGGCTATGATCACCAAATTTGGCTTTTCTAATAGTACAAATTCTCTGACGGCATTTTGATCAAGTAGATCTAATTCATCTCTTGTTCGGGTGACAATATGTTTGTAGCCCTTTTTTTGCAGCACTTTTTGCATCGCGCTACCGACCATTCCCTGATGTCCAGCGAGTAGTATTTTTATATTGTGATCGATGTTCATGTATTACTCATGGCTTTAATTTATTTCGGTAATGGTGCCTGTTTCATCTATGCCCTCACCCAGCCATTTAAGTGTGACGCCCAGTAATGTTGTTCACTAAAAAATGATGTAATCAATATCGGAAAGTGCCAAGTTTGAATCGTCCAGACAACATTGAATGGCTTGTTGCGGAAAAGCAGGATCATGTTTTATACGTGTAAAACGTTCTTCTGGGCGGCAGCCATTATCTTCCCATCAATAACGAGGTCCGCTGCACTATCATGGTAATAGGCGGAAACGCCAAGTATGTTCACAATGTGATATTCATCCACAATGATAAATCGATTCGCCTAAACACAGAGGCTATTAGGCTCTGTAGTGGCCGCGTTACGGATTCTTGCCACAAGTTAATGACGAATCTTAGATAACCACACCCTAAAGTCAAGTGCAAATAATTACATGCATCGTCGGCGATCGTAAATCGAATGCCATAGTGTAGCGAGATAACTATATAGATGAGAACAACTAGACTGATCACAAGTAGTAATTTTTGATGCAGACTAATTTTAACTACACATCACTGCTGTCCCGTTAAGAACTAAAAAGTAAGGCCTGAAACTCTCTAAATTTGTTATAATGTTTCTGCGAAAAAATACTATAAACAAAGGGAGAATCAG
>JAESSY010000155.1 GCA_016763855.1 Pseudomonadales bacterium | reverse complement strand
CTCAAGCAAGCAATGTGGTTTACCCCTTGCCAGAAAACCCATAAACGCATATGATGACCGTCCTTCGAGAGAGGGGTGTGCCGGGGTGGCGGAACTGGTAGACGCGCCGGATTCAAAATCCGGTTCCTTTACGGGAGTGCCGGTTCGATTCCGGCCCTCGGTACCATAGAGGGGCTTTGCCAAAGGCAAAACCCGCGGAACGAGCGACTTCTCAAAGAGAAGTTGCGACGGCCAACAAGTCGGCTTTCACAAAGTGAAAACGATCTTGAGCGTTAGCTAGAATGTAGGGCTCTACCCATCATTCGCCAACACGTCTTCCACTGACCTAAACCCACACCGTCATCACGTAAGACGTGGGCGTAATTTCAGGCTTTATTGACTATTTCTGATGAGCTCATCTATAACCTATTGAATTTATTAATATTATCCTCACTTTTAAACCTTCTATGCTGAAGATTTGTGGCTTATAATCTACACCATGTCAGCTAAAAAACTCACTACACAAAACCGCTACCTTAAGGCCAAAACTGCCTACAAAATGCGTGTGCGTTCGTTGGCTAGCTCTACTGCTATTGAAACCGGCGAATCGGTTGCCAGTACTGAAGCAAAACTTACACCTACAAAACGCCCTGCTCGGCATCACGTAAGGCTAGCCTGACAAATACCTGCATTGGTTTGTAATTACCACCCATTTCAGCCTGGATCGCTAAAAAGTAATCATCCCTATTCTTATTCCAACAAGTAAAATCTAACTCCGGCTTGTCTGCCAGTAGAGCCATCACCGTTGCGACCAAGCGGAAATACAACATTTAGAATTCCAGTTTAGAGATTAGCTCCAACTGCCTTGTAACCACCCCTGCTGAACCGGGGTCATCAACCAACCCAGGAAGTATGTTTAGAAAATCACTATTAAGGAGATCGCTCGCTTCGTTTACTAGATACGCCTTAACCTTTTCCAACCCATTCATAACTTCGATTAATATGCCGGAGCGATGTTCCAACAAGAATACGATGTCTTCCATGTCTGCGCTGTAATAATTGCCCGCTGACCGATTATGAAAAGCCTCAAACTTAGTCGCCAAAAAGTAAACTGGCGTTACTACACTGATGGTTATTCCGTTTCCTAGCGTGACACTATTCGCGCCGTTGATTGCATCGGCATACCATCTATTTGTAAAACCCAATATAGATTCATCACAAGGCATCACATCAACTATATAATCTATTCCTTTGTTCTCAACGATCCATCTGCATATTGGCGCGCCATCAGACTGATCTTCACGGAACCCCTTTTCTCTTAATTTCTCCGAGAATTCGTAGTATTCCGGCCGTGAAACTAAATCTACAATCACGTCTACATCTTCAGTCTTCCTAGTTGAACCCATTGCGGCCGGATCGACTAGTAGAGCGGTAGTGATTCCCCCCAGAAAAACAACTTGACCCAACAAATCACCAAATGCTTCAGCGACCTGTTCAAGAAGCATTGTATTTTCTGTAATATAGCTACTGGGCATGCCTTATCAACCCCATAAAATCCCGGATTAAACCCCTGGCGATATTTAGTTCTCTTGGCTTCCCAAGCCTAATCGCATCAATTAATGATAAAATGTAATGAAGATGATGATCTTCTCGAGCAGCCAACGGTGCTTTTGGGTAGATAGGACTAATCCCCTCCCCCGTCGTGTCTCCACCAGGCGTTAACCAAACATAGGCCAACTCACGAGGTACAAACTCCGAGTGTATTGCCTTATTAGACCAGCTGGTAACAATGCCTCGCCCCACTCCCATTGACTCCGCAATGACGCTGTACTGGATACCATGGCTTAGCCAATCTTGCATATGCGTGACAACCAAGTTGTACGGCAGATTTTTTTGATATGATTCCTCTACCGGCGCGATCAACTTCGCTTTGACCAAGCGTTGATTACTCTTACTGATTTCACCAGGGCTTATTCCTAATGATGAGGCTACGGCTCTGACGCTAATTTTACCATTAACCTTGCCAGTGCTTTGTTCGCTTAGTGCGATACAACCGTACTTCAGCGCAACCACTGTGTCATGGGGCTTCAACTGCATCATCGTTTCCTGTTTCCATATAGGAAACGATAAGAACTCAAAAAATTGCCTTTGTCAATGCAGCCCTACAAAAAAGACTCACTCTGTTGATTAACCGCAAGCCTTGGCACCATTTATTTGTGAGTCTTTTCACCGGCAAGCACCATACCTGTAAATTCCTTTACGTCTGCTGGCTCGGTTTTCAATTTGTTAATCTTGACGAGATTTTCCAATTCTTTCATGCTTTCCCCTGCACATATCGTGATAAATCAATACGCGGTTCCGCCATCACCTTGGTCAAAAAACTCTGCCCACCCGCCAATCGCTCGGCAAACTCAGCAGACGAATAAACAGTAGGATTTACAGAGCGCTGCAATTGCTTTTCCGCAGGTTCCAGCATTTGCATGATCTCGCTGTAACTTAATTCTTCACCCACCAACATGACATCCACGTCACTATCGGCGTGATCTACTCCTTTGGCAACAGAGCCATAAACAAACGCTTGCTCTAAATTGGGTAACAAAGGAGCCAAAGCCATTTGCAACACCCCCGCTACACCAAAGGTCTTTTTTACAATACTGGTTAGTTCAGCAAAAATGGGGGATGTTTTGTTTGCTTGACAATGAGTTTGATCGCCTTGTTTGCTCACCAATAGTAAACCTGATTCACACAACTTGGCCGGTTCACGGCTGATAGCACCTTTACCCATGTCCGCAAGGCGCACCACTTCATTCAAATAAAAGGTGCTATCAGGTCGCCCGAAAAACAACACCAGTAATTTTTGCTGCGCTTTGGTGAACAAGGCATCACCCACACTACTCTTCGACATATCGATTACCCTCTCAACAGAAAGTCCCAATTTGGGTACTATAGCCACTAACAAACATATCCTACCTACCACCTGTTTGTTGGCTCATACACCATAATTTCAACGCCTGAGAGACCAGACAATGCACTCACAGGAAGATGATCTGCAGGCTTCGGCTACGTCAATTTTTCAAACGACAAAACGATTTCGCGATACCATCAAACTTCAGCACTAGCATTAACACCAGCACTATGAAACATCATAAAACTATGTTGATATTAAGCGATCAAAAAGAACATTATAACCAGAGGGTATTTTCAACATGGATTCTCTACAAGATCTAAAACAAGAATTGCAAAAATTTGCTGCCGTACGCCAATGGGATCAATTTCACTCGCCAAAAAATCTTGTCATGGCACTATCTGGCGAAGTCGGTGAATTAACTGAACATTTTCAGTGGCTAAGCGAAGACCAATCAAGCTCGCTAGATGACAAGACACATACAGCTGTTGCGGAAGAAATTGCTGACGTACAAATATACTTAATTCGGCTAGCAGACAAACTAGATATCGATATCATTCAAGCAGCAAAGGGGAAAATTTTATCTAACGCAGTAAAATATCCCATTGAAAAATTTAAAGGAAGCGCAAAAAAATATACTGACAATAAAGAGCCCTCGATACCATAGAGTGGCTTTGCCGAAGGCAAAACGCGCGGAACGAGCAACTTCTCATAGAGAAGTTGCGACGGCCAACAAGTCGGCTTTCACGAAGAGGAAACGATCTTGAGCTGCATTTAAACGCGCCTCAAAATGAACTAAGCCAATAAGAAATTGGAAACCGGCACTGAATCGCTTTATGATCGAATTCAAGGAGCAGTTGCCCCCCCACACGTAAACAGGGCAGTACACAGTTTGTTTTATAGGCTCAATAATTTAGTAGTATCTTCCGCATGTCAATCAAACCATCTATATATGATTTACAGTTAGCCAAAGATTTTGCCTTAGCAGATCTTATATCCTGTTATCGTGAACTTGGCGTATCACGACTAATCTACAAGCTCCTGTCACCAAATGATAATAGTAAGAACCAACCCTATTTCGGTGGCCATCTAACAGATCTTGGCTTCTTGCCAACACAGGATATTTCTGAATCCCAAACAACTTCTAACAAGACAAAAGACCCCAAACGACAGGTAAAGTTTGTCGCGAACTTGAATATGTTTTGGCTGTCTTCTGATTGTCAGTTATACCACGCTCCGCATGCTAGGCTAATCTATTATCCTCAATATCCTGAGGTTAGGCTATCTGGTTTTCTTAGAGGGTGTCCGATTAATATGGGTGGCTGGATGGATCCGGGAAGAAAGGGCAGGCGTGAAGGTCGCGTGCTTGTGCTTGGTATAAAAGACACAGGTGAGATTATCGCCTGGCTGGCTACACCTGAATCTCGTATTGCAAAAGAAATTATGGAATTTCCATCAGTAAAGTTAAGCGGCGTGTTTAATGAGATAGAAATTGATGGCGCAGATCGCAGAGGCGATCCAAAAGACATTCTGATTACTGAGTTATTTCGTATCCACGAACAGCAGTGGATTGAAAGCAAGAAGTTAAATTCTGAGGGTGTGATGCATGCTTACCGGGCCAGAAATGGCGGCGGTTATACACTGGAAGCCGAACTTGGCGTGATTCCAAATGGTATTGCCGAACCAGATTTTATGGGCTGGGAAATCAAACAATTTGGGGTCAGGAAATGTCACCTTATTGATAGCAAAATATTAACATTGATGACACCTGAGCCAGATGGTGGGTTTTATGTTGATCAAGGCGTAGAGGCCTTTATCCGTCGCTATGGGTATCGCTCAGCGCGTATTAATGATCGATTTGATTTCACTGGGCGTCATTTTGTAAATGAAACCTGCATAAAGTCTGGTCTTAGACTGGTGACCGAGGGATACGATCTATCAACTGACCGGATTACCGACGCAGCAGGGAGTATTATGCTGCTAGACAACCAAGACAAGGTTGCGTCTTCCTGGTCCTTCGCCAAAATTATGGGTCATTGGAAACGAAAGCATGCCAGGGCGGCTTATATTCCTTCACTTTCAATCAATCGGCCTGATAATGTAAGGTGCTATTCCTATTGCAATAATATCAGGCTGTTTGAGGGGACTTCCTTTAATAAATTGTTGCAGGCAATGAATAATCAGTACGTCTACTATGACCCTGGGATCAAGCTTGAAAATGCCAATACGAAACCCAAAGTCAAACGCCGCAGCCAATTTCGTATCAAATCCAAGCTATTGGACAACCTCTATCACACACGGGATGATGTGGATGTGACTGAGAAAAACTGATTTAATTTAGTCCTTGCAAAAGGGACAAAAAGAGGAAATAATTTCCATGTTGTTTCCCAGATAAAATCGGTCAAAAACATGGATTCCAAGGTCACTTCTCGCGATTTACTTGCACTTTCACTCGAACGCTACCCACAGGCAGATGTTGCTAGGAAACTTGGCGTTACATCCAGGACGGTACGGAGTTGGGAGGTACGGGAAGACGGACCACCCGAATACCGAGTTCCGCAGCTGCAACAATTGTTGTTTGGTAATGACGCAAGAGTCCCTGATAGCGCTGATTTTACCTTTATCGACCTGTTCGCTGGTATCGGTGGAATTCGAATGGGATTTGAGGACAACGGTGGACACTGCGTGTTTACCAGTGAATGGGATAAATATGCTGTTAAGACTTATTGCGATAATTTCAGTACCGATCATCTGATTGCCGGTGATATTACTACAGTACCGGTCGCAGATATTCCTGATCATGATGTTTTGCTGGCAGGGTTCCCCTGTCAGCCATTTTCAATCGCCGGTGTTTCCAAAAAAAATTCGTTAGGCCGAGTTCACGGATTTGAAGATAAGACGCAGGGCACGCTGTTCTTTGATGTCGCGCGGATCATCAAGGAGAAAAGACCAAGAGCCTTTCTGTTGGAAAACGTGAAGAACCTGACCAGCCACGACAAGGGTCGTACCTTTCAGGTAATCAAGGAAACTCTACAGGATGAACTGGGATACCGGATCTTTCCGATGGTCGTTGATGGCAAGGGTTTTGTGCCGCAACATCGTGAGCGTATTTATATTGTTGGTTTCCATGATGACACTGAATTCTCATGGGATGCCTTTCGTCACAGAGAGAAGGATGCAAAAAGTATGGCGGATATCCTGCATCCACAGAATGGTTGCGAAGATACCGGGCAAGAAAATATGGTGCGGTATATCGTCGGTAAAAAGGGCAATGTGGATAACAAGTACATACTCAGTGACAAGCTCTGGCAGTATCTTTTTAACTACGCGGCAAAGCACAAAGCGAAGGGTAACGGGTTTGGTTATGGCATGGTGACAAAGAAGAGTGTTGCTCGTACCTTATCTGCACGGTATTACAAGGACGGTTCCGAAATACTGGTGAATAGGGGCAAAGGTAATCCACGCCGCCTGACACCTAGGGAATGTGCGCGGCTCATGGGTTATCCGGATTCATTCAAAATCCCGGTTTCTGATACACAGTCCTACAAACAATTCGGTAACTCGGTTGTAGTGCCAGTTATCCAGGAGATCGCGCGTATCATGAAGCCACACATCATGACCCTTATTGAAGAGGAAGAAGGGCAGGTACATCAATACGCACTGCTTGTTTAGTGACAGACGTAGTCATTGCAACAAATCAATACGCGGTTCTGCCATCACCCTAGTCAAAAAACTCTGCCCATCCGCCAAACGCTCGGCAACCTCAGTCGACGAATAAACCGTAGGATTTATCGAGCACTGGAATTGCTTTTCGGCAGGCTCCAGCAATTGCATGATCTCACTGTAACTTAATTCTTCACCTACCAGCATGACATCCACGTCACTATCGGCGTGATCTACTCCTTTGGCAATAGAGCCATAAACAAATGCCTGCTCTAATTGGGGTAACAAAGGTGCCAAAGCCAGTCTCTAAGCTGCCTTAACGTTTCTCTTTCCACCTGTTCAAAGTCTGGTAGATTGTGAATTTGATCCCTCATAGATTTTTTCCACCGCGCTTTATATTTTTGCAATCGATGATCAAGTTTCTCATGGAATTCTCCAGGGTTTAGTTCCTTAGCTTCACATTTTTCTTTGAACTGACCAGCCAAAAACGCCATATCCACTTTATGGATCGCTAACAAATACCAGATATCGTAGAAGTCACGCGGCTCCATGCGTTGCATCACGCAGCGTAACTTTTCAACCAGAACTTCCTCGAGTGAGTAACATAAAAGTTTGTGATCTTCTTGGTCGGTATACTCTAAAATCGCAGCCATGCTTACAGGCTCAGAAGAGAGAATCTCACTTCGTGAGATATCAACTTTAACGCGCTTCTTAGCCTCTAATCCTCCAAGTGGGCCAATGTAGCTGATATAAAAATTGATACTTTCGTCGTGGTGTTTGCTGCTGTCTATAAGCTTAAGCGGTATATTTGATTCTTCCTTTACGTATTCAAACACGTCACCGAACCACGCCACTATTTGATCATTGGAGGGTCTATTACTAAGCAATGTGAAATCAAGGTCCTCTGAGAAACGATAACCTTTGAAGTAAAATTTCTTTAAGGCAGTCCCCCCTTTGAATACAAGTTCTCGAGAAATATTTTCATGTTTTGCAATTCCTTGCAGTATCCAAGAAAGCACATAATCCTTTTCGATTTGCTGATCCCGTACGCCAGCTTTTTGTGCCTTTTGTTGTATTTCGCCAGGTTTAATCATGTATTGATCACAGACCTAATTGTTCCTGAGTCTAAATTCTGATGAATACTCCAGCGGTCGATTGTCTTCCCAGTTTTAGGTAGTTCAGTGTCCAATAGAACATAGGAAGGCGTTTTTTTTTCTTGAAGTATGTTGATGATTTCTGTTTTTAGCCCAAGTGTTTCAATTAGAAAACCAAGGCGCTTTATTACTGCCTGAGATTTGAACTTTTCAATATATTCCAGAAGTTTAAAGTAGTTAATCTCATCCCGGGATGCATGGATTGCACGAGCAATTTCTACAATACCTCCTGCATAATCCGGCTTGTATAGGCAATCAACCAGTGTCTTCTCAAGGTCCGAACATTTAACTTTGTGATAACTGTCAATCCATATCTTTTTTGAACCAAAGAAGTGTTTCTCGTTGTGGTAAATAAACTGAAATTGAACGCCTTTAATATCTCGTGTTGATGGCCGAACCTGTTTTGAAACGACAATTTGCTGTTTCAAGGAAGGCTGTGTGATCAGATTGTGAATTTGGAGAGCTGAGTAGTAGCCGATATAGTGATCCCCTTTCTTAACTAGGTGCTCTGATATCAGGTGCCAGTCAGGCATGAAAGACTCTGAGTCCTGCTCATAGGGGATAATGTAGTAAAGCCCCCTCTTTAGGAGCATAAGTAACCCTCTTTGTGTCATATTGCTAAGCGTTTCTTTTAGAGCAGTTTTGCTAGATCCTGGGAGCGCCTTTGATGCTTCCTTAAAATCAAAACATTCAGTACTGCGCTGATTGAAGTAATAGAGCAGCTCGCGACTTTTATTCGAAATATTTTTTTTCATAGTAATTTGGCCAGTTAATACCAGGCTAGTATTATATAATTAATAGGAATATAGAAGAAAAGCTAGCTTGCATAGCATCTTGGTCAGGAAATACATGACCATCTTACTACAAAAAGTAGTATGAAAAGCCATTCAAGTAACGTTTTTGGAATTCAGCGGGTACAAACGGGGTATCAATAGCTATTGAGTGGAAGAGAGTCCATTTATATCAGCAAGTTACAATACCAGTCATAAAGAGGCCGCGAATCAAACTCACGTATTGACCCAGAGCTTAATTTACGAATATTTCGCGATGCATCACAGTGTCATAAATCTGCAATATCTCTAACCCATTCAGGCAGCGGATGTACATGTTCAATACGCTGACCCCGCTTAACGGTCAACACGGGTTTAAAAGGCTCGCTTAAACTAGAATTATCCAAGACACGAACTTCATCACAAAGCGGTATTGCAGTACGGATATTATTCAGCGCGCGAGGGATGCTGGCTTCTACTTTTTGATCAGGAACACTATGCCCGCCTTCTAGCACCCGCTGTGCAATGCGCGCTTTATTAAGATCATTTGTGGCGACATGAATTACGACTAGGATAATCTGATAGCCCAGTGCTTTGGCGTGGGCAATGAAATCAATTTTTGAGGGGTGTGAAAAAACGGTTTCAAAGCAGAAGCTGTTGCCAGCCTGTAGCTGCTCATAACGCATGGATTCAGCCAGCTTCGCCGCGTTATAGCTGTTCCCTTCCGGGTCATTGGGGTAGATCTCTTTGGCGATAAGGTCGGCATTAATAAATGGCATACCCAATGGCTTCAGCGCTAATTCGTAGAAGGTGCTCTTCCCAGCCCCATTACCGCCAACTAGTATCCATAACTGCTTCATAGCCCATCATGTAACTGAAACTCACCATTAACAAACTGACCCACAAGTATTTGGCCATCGGGGTGAACCTGCTCTAAAAGACCGGGTTGAGCTGTTGAGGCTTGATAGCGAATGTCTTTGGCAGCGATCGCATCGGATAATGCGCCGGAATCACGATCACGATCCAGTGCAGCAAATACAGCTTCTGGGTCAGCAATAACCTGCGGGGTTTCTGTCACAGTAATCTTGACTAAACCGGCATTCAGGGCCAACAGGGTTTCAGGGTCAATCACCTTGGACACCTTGCGACCAATATCAGCCCAATACTCAATCTGCTCAGCCGCGCTGCGATGCAGTACAGAGCCTGCTACTTTAGCTTCGTTCATCAGGGTATTTTCAAGCCGAACAGGTGATGCTGCTTTAGCCATTATAAAATCTCACTAGCGAGTGCAATGCTAAAATTGTAGCAGATCGCTACAATATAGTGAAATCGATACACCAAGCATATCAACTAAGGCCTCACCCGAATCAACTTACCCTCTGCACTATCCGTCAGCAAATACAGAAAACCATCCGGCCCCACCCTAACTTCACGAATTCTTGCATCAAGTTCAGAGAACAGCGCTTCTTCTGCAACGGCTTTACCATTTTCCATATCCACACGCCTGACTTCTTTGTTTACGAGCGCACCCACAAAAAAGTCACCTTGCCAGGCCGGAAAGGCATCACCTTGATAAAGCGCAAAACCTGAAGGCGCAATACTTGGCACCCAATATTTCAGCGGTTGCTCCATTCCCGGCGCTTCCTGAAAAGGAGAAACATAGGCACCGGAATAATTGATGCCATGGGTAATGGCGGGCCAGCCATAATTCTTACCGGCTTCTATCCGATTAATTTCATCACCGCCCTTGGGACCATGCTCATGGTTGTAGAGCGTATTTGTTGAACTATCAAAAACTAGCCCCTGGGTATTACGGTGGCCATAGGACCAGACATAAGGGTTTCCACTTTCACCACTGGCGAATGGATTATCCGCCGGCGCGGTACCGTCTTTGTTTAATCGAATAATCTTGCCAAGTTGGTTGAAGGTATCCTGAGCGGCTTCTCGATAGTCAAAACCATCCCCAGTTGACAGTACTATCGTGCCGTCTGCAAGCTGAACCATTTTACCACCATAGTGAGAGCCCCCTTCCTTCATCGGGGATACGGTAAAAATTACTTCCATTTCCTCAAAGCCCTCTGCGCCCAATTTTGCTTTGACTATTCGAGTGGCATTTGCCCCAACCTCACCCCAGGCGAAAGAAAGATAGACTGTTTGGTTCGTGATAAATTCATTATCCAGCATGATGTCAAAGTAGCCGCCTTGGCCTTCAACAAAGGCTTCTGGCGTACCCGCTAACGGCGCACCAATGTCGCCTTTTTTTGAAACTCGAAGTACTTTTCCGGGTAGGGTTGCAACCAAATAGTCGCCGTCAGGTAGAAACGCAAGAGACCAGGGAAAGTCAAACCCCTCGGCGACAGTTTCCAATTGATAATCAGCCTGGATAGGGAGTACAGATACTGTCAAAAACAAGGCAACTAGGTAGCGATATATCATTTTGTCTTTCTCTGTCGTAGAATTTCGATCATTATAACCAGTCATCCCGGAATCAGGATAGAGAAATGATCAGAACCATTGGCGCCTTCCTTGCGGCAGTTATCGGTACCTATTTATTGGGTGTCGTGTTTATCAGCCAGGCAAACCTCGCAAACATCGCCGAAATGGGGCTCACCGTAGGATTCAGTGTTCGAATCGATACACTTTTACATGACCTCACACATATGACGGAGATCTACCTGCCGCTAGTCACGGTGAGTTCGATTATCGCCTTCCCCGTTGCGACTGGCATTATTCGGCTAACACCCGGGCTTCGACTAATCGGTTATATATCCGCTGGCTTTGTGGCACTTATCGCTATGCACCTGATCATGAAGATGGTGCTTGGCCTCACGGGTGTTGCACCAACCCGCACAATGATGGGATTGCTGGCCCAAGGAATTGCCGGGGCATTTGGCGGTTATCTGTTCCATGTGTTGACCCTGAAAAAAGCAAGCTAGTGGCTAAGCCAAACCGTGTTAGCATAATTGACAGTTAACTATCCGGTATTCCCTCATGTTACGAGCCGCAATCACTATCTTACTCGCCATGACATTGGCAGCCTGTGAACCTGCAGACAGGACCCCTGGCATGTGGTTGTCAGGTGAAGTTGAAACCGCCGAGATTAGCGATTGGAGTTTCAGCAATGATCATATGGAAGTATTTCTAGAAACCCACCCCTGGTATGGCATCCCATTTTCGGTCACCGTTGTCACCGCGACGACAGGTGATAAGTAATTTGTGCCATCAATCTATAGCGAACCAGCGAAATTCCCAGGGGGTAAATACTGGAACGGTATAATTGAAAAGAACCCAGCGGTACAAATCAAGATCGGCAATAAACTCTACCCAAGGTCAGCCCACCTTATAACCGATGAAGTAGAGTTTGAAGAGGCCTTCACGGCTTTAGCAGATAAGTACGATTTTTGGCGATCAATAAAAGAGGGGACTGCCAAGCGCCCACCGTTTGTGCTTATTCGTCTGGATCCACCGCAATCTTGAAATTGGTTTTTAACTGATGTATTGTCTAATTGATCTGTATGGCACCAATCTTCTTTTGCAAGTTCAATAGGCACCGGCAAACAGAACAAGGTCTCTTTTCCTTTCCAATTTTGAGATCCATGTTTTCATACTGAAATCTTCTAACACTTCTTTTCTTCCGTCAAAAAAACGGTCAAACCCTGCCGCAATAATCGGGCATTCAGTTTCCACATATAAAATGAAGATAGCAACACCCCGACCCCAACACTCAAGGCACTTGCCATTATCGAAAAATCAGCAAAATAGGAAAGTGTCATCGCAATTACAAATCCGATCATAAAACTGATCACCATGTGCAGCGCAAATTTCCCAGACAATCCTTGCACCGTAAAAGCTTCATATCTTGCTCTTTCAAGCTGGGTTTCCTGTTCTAAGTTGTCGAGGCCTGCAATTTCAGGAAATGTACCAACATAGACTTTTGAATTCATGTGATTTCCCAGAAGAATTGACAGTTCGTACTGTTATTTACTTCACTAACATTGCTATAGGCAATACCTGATATCTGTGCGCGAGATCTCTTACTATCATCTAAAATACCAACTAACATTTATTTGCCAGCATAATCTTTCAATGGTAAATAGGCTGTGAAAACACTTTTATAGCCCGCTGTAAATATTACTAATGACAAAACTGATGCATGACCAAGGATTCCATAATCATATTTGTAAAACAGTGTTACTAGCACTGCTAGTAAGATCGGGATACCAGCTGAGTAAAAAAAATCTATTTCAATTTGCTTATGACAATACGAGCATTCAGCACCCATCGGAAGATCCGAAAGACTTAAGGTTCCATGTTCACATTTCGGGCATTTTCTAGTTTTCTCAATCATGCCTAGCCTCTTAGGAAGCCTTCTACCGATCTTTATTCAACTGCTTGCTTCAAAAACAGTATACGTTGTAAGCGAGCGTGATAACAGATATTGTCCGACTCCTCGAACAGCTCCATGAGTTAAAAAAGATCCAATAACAGCAAGTACAGGTAAAATACCTCCACTTACAGTTTTTTGTTCACTGAGTGTTAATTCTTTCTCCATACAAATGCCGTAAAAGTAGCAACGGCATAATTAATCAACCAACACCATTGTCAGCCAATACATTACCCACACCAGCTAATTCAAGCCTGCCATGTCGTAATCTGTAAATTTTGTTTGCCCTTTTGATCGTCTCTGGGCGATGGGCTATCACTATTCGGGTCATCTCAAGATCGACTATCTGGTTGTTGATCTTGCTTTCATTGTCGATGTCTAGATTGCTAGTTGCCTCATCCATAAATAGAATTTGGGGCTGTTTATATAGAGCCCTGGCAAGCAGTAATCTTTGGATCTGACCACCAGACAAATTTGAGCCCATATCCCCAACAAGAGCGCTATAGCCCATCGTCATCTTCTCAATGTCATCGTGAATCGCGGCCAGGTGAGCGCACTTTTCTACTTTTAGATAGTTGGGTTCAGGGTCGAAGAAACTAATATTGTCCAGTACTGAACCCGCTAACAAGGTGTCTTCCTGCATGACTGCAGCGATCTGTTTACGATAGCTTTTTAGACCAATATGGCTAATGTCTTTACCGCCGAGCAGAATACGACCTGAAGTTGGTTTCATAAGTCCTAGGATCAACTTAGCAAGGGTTGTCTTTCCACAACCCGACTCTCCAGTGATGGCGATAAAATCACCTTTCTCAAATGTAATGCTTAAGTTATCAATGATATCGGGTTCGTCTTTTCCGTAACTAAAACAAAGGTTCTCAAGTCTTAGTTCGCTGTCGATATCGCTAGGGGGAATTAAACAATCTTGATAAGCTTCCTGTTCATGTAGGGCGATATCTGAAATACGATCTAAATGAAGCCTCATCATTTTGAATTCAATAATTTGTTCGATAAGGCCAATTGCGCTGCCACCAAACTGATTCTTGTATGCGATAAAGGCCAAGAGCATGCCGATCGATATCTGATTGGCAATAACCAGTTGGGCTCCTAAATAAACAACAACAATCGATTCAAATCCAATTAAGAGCTGATGAATTGTGTCAAAGCCGATTCGCAATTTGCCCAGACGAATCTCTGCATTAATGACTTCAGCGAATCGATTCTGCCAAATGCCTTGACGTTGAGATTCATTTCCAAAAATTTTGATTGCTTGGATGCCGCGAATACTTTCCAGAAAATTACTTTGTTCTTTCGCATCAGTTTGAATGGCTTCTTCAGTTGCTACATGGAGAGGCTGAAACAAAATAAAACGTAGTAGCCCGTATAATGCCACCGCTATTAACACAACCACTGTTAGTTTAAAGCTGTACAAAAACATTACACACAGAACGGTAATGGACATAATCCCGTCGACTAATGTCTCTACTAGTCCAGTGGTGATCCGCTCCCGAATTTGTCCAAGGGAGCCAAAGCGCGAGACGATATCTCCTACGTGCCTTGATTCAAAAAAGCTCATGGGAAGACGAAGTAAATGATGTAAGAGATTCACGCCCATTTGCAGGTTAAGCACACTAGACAATCGAATTATCAGCCAACTACGAACCGCTCCTGTCACAACACCAATGACTTTCAATATGGCAAAGCCGATCGCCAAAACGACTAAGAGCGATTGATCGCGACTGACAAGCACTTCATCTACCACCCACTGCATGTAGTAGGGAGACATCAACGCAAACAATTGCAGCACGAGTGACAGTATTAACAGCTTGCCCAATGCCAATTTCAAACCCGTCATCTTGCTCCAGAGCTGATAGATCTGCATGCGCTGTTTTTCAGATTTTGGTTTAAACTCATTTCCTGGTACCAGCTCTAATGCAATCCCTGTATATCGACGGCTGAACTCTTCAAGCTTTAGTTTGAGTTTTCCTTTCGCAGGGTCATTAATAGAAATGTATTTTCGATCTACCTTTGTCAGCACAACAAAATGGTTCATATCCCAGTGCAATATGCAGGGTAAGGACAAATCCTTAACGCTTTCTATTGGGCATTTCAGGGCCCTACCCATCAACCCCAAGCTATCACCGAGTTCAATCAATTGTTGGAGATTCATGCCTTTCAGATTGGCTGAGAATCTTTTTCTAAGTGCAGGTAGATCCAACTCGTAACCATGAAATGAGGCAACCATTGCCATAGTTGCAAGTCCACACTCAGCAACTTCAGCCTGTAGAATCAAGGGAACTCTTTTTCGGCTTGAAAACTCTAATAACTTCTGGCTTGCCAAAGCTTCATCAGACATTAGATCATCCTCCCGCGTATCGAATAAATAGGATCTAACAACCATTGAAGAAGCGTCCTCTTTTCTAGCACGACATCAGCCTCAAACAACATGCCACTTTTTAGATTAAAGACTTGCCCATAGGCGTTAATAATTTGTTCATTCAGAGCAGCTTCTATCCTGTATACAGATTCGTTAAGGGGAACGGGATAGCTCACATCATTTTGTGACACTAACGTTTGATCGATGCCGCTTATCTTGCCGCCCACAGTTCCGAATCGCTGGTGAGGAAACGCTTCAAAGCGCAGGTGAGTGCTATCTCCAATTTCTATTAAACCAGCAGAACGAGTAGGAAAGAGTAAGACCCCACGCAATTCAGCGTCATTTGGCAGGATTGTTAACATAGGCCGTCCGGGGTGTAGCGTCTGTCCTTCGACAACATGGACTGCAGCAACAAGACCACCATGGCTGGCCATTACCAAATAGCTGTAATCATTTTCAATTCTGCTTAGCTTTTGATTGATCTCAGATCGCTGTCGATCTAATCCTCGCTTTCGAAACAAATATTCTTGAGGTGCTTCCGCTAGATCAAATGACAATTGCTCTAGCTCGCCTATTTGGTTTATCGCAAGGGCCTTAATCGATTCAAGTGCACGTTTAACGTCGAGTTCATACTCAAGCTTTGTTTGATATTGAATACGAGAAATAAACCCTTTGTCTTGCAGGCTTGCATATTGCTTCATCTGATCCCGCAGCAGAGAGGCTTTTTCTTCCAGTAAAGAATTTTGAGCAATCGTATTGCGATATAATTTTTTTGACTGGTTAATCTTTTTTGATAATAGCGCTATCTTGCTTTCTTTGGCTCGCTTGATTTGTTGGGTATCTTCATCAACAAGATCAAGTTGAAGGTGCAATTCTACGGTGATTTTATCACTCAACTCTTCACCAGAAAATGAGCTCTGGGGAATGACTATTCTAGCAAGGGGACTACCCTTCTCGACACGACTGCCTTCATTTACCAACAGCTCTTGTAAAATTCCACCACGATTTGGATAGGCTTTAATCAACCCTTTATCCGGGCGCAGAAAACCCTGTACTGTTTCCTTCCTTGTGTAACTCGCACTCAAGAGAAAGCCGAGCAATGTCACCACAAAAACTAGAATCAAAATTGTCGTTAATTTGACTGATAAGGGTTGCGCAAGTGACACCTCGCCAAATAATCGCGTTGATTGCTCTTCCACTGCTTCTTTTCTAAACAAACTTTTCAAAATAAGCTCTTAGATATCTTCTCCATTGCAGCCTGACAGCTTCATGCTAGTGAATGTTAGGGGCAGACTCTGCAATCCATGTGAGATATGACCATATCCTTATGATGGCAACGCGCATGAATGCCTTATTAACACCTAGCTCTACATCAGTTACACTCTTTAATTCACTCGACATCGGAAGATCCAAGCCCATGGAAATCACTCAAAAGAAAACCTGGACCAATGAAGAAATCCGCGCTCGGCGCAAGCGCGATTGTGCACTGGGATATCGACTCCTCGCGGCACAGCGATGGGGGGATTTAGGTGACGGACATATTAGTGCCCGGGATCCTGAATACACTGACTGCTTTTGGATGTTGAAATACGGTGTTTCTTATCATGTCGCCAAAGTCTCGGATCTCGTCTTGATCGATCCGACCGGAAAGGTCGTTGAGGGAGAAGGCAGAGTTAATATTGCAGGCTACTATATTCACCACCCGATTTTGAAAACTCGACCCGATGCGGTGAGCGCAGTTCATGTGCACACAGGTTGGGGGACGCCCTTTTCCGCTGAAGCCAGATTATTCGATGCCATCACTCAGGAATCCTGCGTGTTTTTTGAAGACCATGCTTTGTTTGATGATGAAGAAGTTCAGATTCAAAGTGTTGAGGCGGGTCAACGCATTGCTGATGTACTAGGAAAAAATCGCGCAATAATTTTGCGTAACCACGGTTTGTTAACTGTAGGGGATAGTGTCGCGGAAGCTGTCGGCAGCTTTATCACCATGGAGAGGGTAGCGGAATCCCACATGAAGGTAAGAAATCCAAAACCCATTTCAGCAGAGGCCGCACGCTTCGCAAAAGCAGATCTCACTACTTATGGCTACGGCCGAAATGGATTCTCCTGGTTGCTGAAAAGACATATTGGCAACCCAGAAATCGTCAATTCATAAAAGGTGTTAATAAAATGTCGTAGTAAATAATTACTTTTACAAGTTGAAGCTAACAGTGAAATTACCACGCCATGAAAGTATATTAAATAAAATCAACGTGATAGAAATCATAATGGTCTCTGCCTTGGTTAATTTCATCATCATTAGGCAAGACGATTCTTGAATCGGTAGAATATCATCTCTCTAATTTCTGAGTCTCTTTATGACGACCGGATACGAACCTCTCAACACACTTAAACGCCTCGATAAAAATATTTGGATAGTGGATGGTCCGCATATCCAATTTTATGGGTTGCCCTTTCCCACTCGGATGACGATTGTACGCCTTAATAATGGAGAACTGTTTATTCACTCTCCCATAGCGTTGACGAAAGCGCTTAAAAGAGAAATCGAAGAATTGGGCAAGGTTCGACATTTAGTTTCTCCAAATTGGATTCACTATGCCTCTATTGCTTCTTGGCAGAAGGAATTCGACAATACCCTTGCTTGGGCGTCGCCCAATGTTGAAGCCAGGGCTCGCAAATACAAAGTTGAAATTGAATTTGATCGCAGTTTAAGTGAAGAAGCTGAAGTCGAATGGGCTGGTGAAATCGATCAGTTAATTGCACATGGTAGTAAGACTCACGTTGAAGTCGTGTTTTTTCATAAATCATCAAAGACCTTAATCATAACGGATCTGATTGAAAACTTTGAAAAGAAACAATTCTCTTGGCTAACGAGCAAGCTCTTGTGGCTTGCGGGCAATCTCGATCCTGATGGTAAAGCGCCAATCGATATGCGTCTTTCTTTTTTTGGTGGTAAAT
>JAESSY010000154.1 GCA_016763855.1 Pseudomonadales bacterium | reverse complement strand
GGGATCAAACTTAATTAATAACTGAATAACTGGGACAGTCTATGGCGGTCGGAAAAGAAATTCGTACCAGGATTGGTAGTATTAAAAATACTCAGAAAATCACCAGTGCTATGGAAATGGTGGCTGCGAGCAAAATGCGTAAAGCACAAGAGCGCATGCAAGCTACTAAACCTTATGCAGATAAGATCCGTGGTGTTATTGGTCATTTAGCAATGGGTCATACTGAGTATAAGCACCCTTATATTCTTGAGCGCGAAGTAAAACGTGTTGGTTTTATCGTTATATCTAGCGATCGTGGATTATGTGGTGGCTTAAACACCAACTTATTTAAGCATGCGTTAAAAACGATGAAGTCTTATCAAGAACGTGAAGTTGAAATTGATCTTTGTTTAGTCGGCTCAAAAGCGGGTGCCTTTTTTAATCGATTTGGTGGCAATGTGGTTGCTAAGACCTCAGGTCTTGGAGATAAGCCGTCTGTAACTGATTTAATTGGTACGGTTAAAGTCATGTTAGATGCTTTTGATGAAGGCAGAATTGACCGCTTATATTTGGTGAATAATGAATTTGTTAATACCATGATTCAAGAGCCAAGTGTTGCTCAGTTGTTGCCCGTTGAAAAACAGGAAACGGATGAGTTAAAGCATCATTGGGATTATATTTATGAGCCAGATGCTAAAGAAATTTTAGATGTGTTGTTAGTGCGATACATTGAATCCCAAGTTTATCAAGGTGTGGTAGATAATATTGCTTGTGAGCAAGCATCCCGAATGGTCGCGATGAAAGCAGCAACAGATAATGCTGGTGATATTATTGAAGAGTTAGAATTGATTTTTAACAAAGCTCGTCAAGGTGCAATTACACAAGAAATTTCAGAAATTATTAGTGGTGCGGCAGCCGTTTAATTGGGTTGTTTTAAACCAACGTTTAGATTTTAAAAATTTTATTAATATAAATATCAAATAGAGGAATAAACAATGAGTAACGGTAGCATTGTTGAGATCATAGGCGCAGTTGTTGATGTGGAATTTCCACGAACTGATGTACCTAAAATTTATGACGCTTTAAAGATTGAAGATAGCATCATCGTTTTAGAAGTCCAGCAGCAGTTGGGTGATGGTATTGTTCGATGTATCGCAATGGGTTCTTCAGAAGGTATGAGTCGCGGTATGAAAGTGACTAATACTGGAATGGCTATACAAGTTCCTGTTGGTCAGGAAACTCTGGGTCGAATCATGGATGTTTTAGGTGAGCCGATTGATGAAAAAGGCCCTATTGGTGAAAAAGAACGTATGTCTATTCATCGTGAAGCACCGACCTATGAAGAGCAAGCGGCTACAAACGAATTATTAGAAACTGGAATTAAAGTAATCGACTTGGTTTGCCCTTTTGCAAAAGGTGGTAAAGTTGGATTGTTTGGTGGTGCTGGTGTTGGTAAAACTGTCAATATGATGGAGCTTATTCGTAATATCGCAACTGAGCATAGTGGTTTCTCAGTATTTGCTGGTGTTGGCGAAAGAACTCGTGAAGGAAATGATTTTTACCATGAAATGACTGATTCAAACGTTATTGATAAAGTATCGCTTGTATATGGTCAAATGAATGAGCCTCCAGGTAATAGACTACGTGTTGCTTTAACTGGTTTGACTATGGCGGAAAAATTCCGTGATGAAGGTCGTGATGTACTACTATTTATCGATAACATTTATCGTTATACATTAGCAGGAACAGAAGTATCTGCTCTTCTTGGACGTATGCCTTCTGCGGTTGGATATCAGCCTACACTGGCAGAAGAAATGGGTAAGCTTCAAGAGCGAATTACTTCAACAAAGACGGGTTCAATCACTTCAATCCAAGCGGTATACGTACCTGCAGATGACTTGACTGACCCCTCACCTGCTACAACATTTGCTCATTTGGATGCAACCGTGGTTTTGAGCCGTGATATTGCAGCGAAGGGTATTTATCCCGCTATTGATCCTCTTGATTCCACGTCTCGCCAGTTAGATCCTTTAGTTATCGGTACGGAGCATTATGAAACTGCTCGTGGCGTGCAAACTGTGCTACAACGTTATAAAGAGCTTAGAGATATTATTGCCATCTTGGGAATGGATGAACTTTCAGAAGAGGATAAGCAAACGGTAGTCAGAGCTCGAAAAATTGAACTTTTCTTGTCTCAGCCGTTCTTTGTAGCTGAAATATTTACAGGTTCTCCGGGTAAATATGTTTCATCTAAAGATACCATTGCTGCTTTTAAAGGCATCCTAAATGGTGATTATGATCATTTGCCTGAGCAAGCTTTCTATATGGTCGGTGGGATCGAAGAGGCTGTTGAGAAAGCGAAAGAGTTTCAATAATAGCTAGGATGGTTTAGGTGACCGATGGTGTCACTGGAGTAAGTAATATGGCTTCTACGGTTCAATGTGAGATTGTTAGCGCAGAAAGTGCAATTTTTTCTGGTGCAGTGGAGATGGTGATCGCTACTGGGGTTATCGGCGACCTTGGTATTGCACCTGGGCATGCTCCATTGCTGACACAATTAAGTCCTGGTCCTGTCCGAATTGTCATTGAAGGTGGCGAGGAAGAAGTGTTCTATGTGTCTGGTGGGATGTTAGAAGTACAACCAAAAATGGTTACAATTCTAGCGGATACAGCATCTCGAGCCCATGATTTAGATGAAGCCGCGGCGGAAGAAGCAAGAAAGAATGCCGAAAGCGACTTACATAATCAGCAATCTGAGATTGATTACTCTACTGCTGCTGCCCACTTGGCTGAAGCAGCTGCACAATTGAGAGCCATTCGACAACTGAAAAATAAGCTAGGAAGGTAAGCAACGAACTGCTGGTATAATTCCATATTAAGTAAAAAAGGGTAGTATTAGACTACCCTTTTTTATTGGGCGTTTAAAATAGAAATACAATAAGGAGACTTTTGCTATGGTCATCAATGTAGTCATTCTAGCAGCGGGCAAGGGAACGCGGATGAAATCGGCTAAACCTAAGGTGCTGCATAAAATTGCTGGATTGCCAATGGTTGAGCATGTGGTACTGACCGCAAAAAAAATTAAAGCCCAGAAAATAGCTGTAGTTTATGGTCATGGTGGCGACTTAGTTAAAGCTCATTTTGAAAAACATTCTTGCACAGAGATTATTGATTGGGTGGAGCAGAAGGAGCAGCTTGGTACTGGTCATGCGGTTCTTCAAGCTATGCCGATGCTTGAAGAACATTCTCAAGTGCTAATTCTATACGGTGACGTACCCTTAATTAAGGCAGAAACTTTAAACGAATTGATTGAGGTGAGTCGAGGTGGAGTTGGATTATTAACCGTTAATTTGCCCAACCCAAGTGGTTATGGTCGTATCATGCGCAACGACCAGAATGAAGTCGTTGGTATTGTGGAGCAAAAAGACGCTAGTGAGAAACAAAAGGAAATTAATGAAGTTAATACGGGCATATTAACTATGTCCGCCGAACTTTTGAGTAGTTGGTTACCCAAGTTAGGCAATAACAATGCTCAAGGGGAATACTACCTAACCGACCTTATTGCTATGGCCTCTAGTGAGGGGATTGCTATCCACACCACGCAACCTAATGAGGCGGTGGAAGTGGAGGGCATAAATAATCGCAAGCAGTTGGCGAATATCGAACGTGCATTTCAAAAAGAAGCTGCTGAAGCATTGATGGAGCTCGGTGTGTCCTTCATTGACCCCGATAGGGTTGATATTCGGGGTGAAGTGGAGGTGGGTGAAGACACCGAAATTGACATTAATATTATTCTAGAAGGAACCGTCAGCATTGGATCCGGCGTCTGTATTGGCCCTAATTGCACCATAACGAACAGTCGAATTGGTGATAACGTTATTATTAAAGCCAATAGCGTTATTGACGACGCAGTTATTGCTGCAAATTGTGAAATAGGTCCATTTGCTCGTGTTAGACCGGGAACAGAAATGGCCG
>JAESSY010000010.1 GCA_016763855.1 Pseudomonadales bacterium | reverse complement strand
TTTGTCATCATCGTTGCTCGGTTTAATGGTTTTGTGGTTGAAAGCCTGCTTGAGGGTGCGCTCGACCTGCTCAAAAGACAGGGGGTTAACGATAATAATATTACTGTGGTACGAGTACCTGGCGCATTTGAAATGCCGCTTGTAGCGAAGAAAATAGCGGAGAAAAAAGACTGTGATGCCATAATCGCACTTGGAGCAGTGATCAGAGGAAGCACTCCTCATTTTGATTTCGTTGCGGGTGAGTGTGCTAGCGGTTTGGCAAGTGTATCCTTAGAGGAGAAAATACCAGTTGCTTTTGGTGTCTTAACGACCGATACAATAGAGCAAGCAATCGAACGGTCCGGAACAAAGGCCGGAAATAAGGGTGCAGATGCAGCGTTATCGGCACTAGAGATGGTTAGTTTGATGCGAAATTTATGAGCAAGCGTACTCCTGCCGCAAGAAGTAAAGCCCGTAGGTTTGTATTACAGGCTCTTTATCAAATGAAGCTGTCTGATTGCAGTGCCTCGGAAGTGGAAACCCAACTCTTCCAAGATCATGATATGAAGAAGGTCGATACCGAATACCTTCACGAATTGTTATCTGGAATCAATAAAATTCGAGGCGATCTCACAACGTTAATTACTTCCAAATTGGACCGTGAGTTCGATGAGCTTGATCCGGTAGAAATGGCAGCCTTAAATATTGGCTGCTATGAGCTGCTTCATCGTATTGATGTTCCCTATCGTGTTGTTATTAATGAAGGTGTTGAGCTAGCTAAACGATTCGGGGCTGCTGAAAGCCATAAATTAATTAATTCTGTACTGGACAGTCTCGCAAAAGATCACCGTAGTGCCGAGTTTGGTCAAAGATAGTATGAATCTAGAAACCGCAGTTGGGCGCGAAAAAGAAGGATTCGCGAAGATGCCTAATGCATGAATTTGAGATTATCCGTCGGTTTTTCTCTGGCAAGATTACACTTCAAAAAGACCACGTTGTCATTGGCCCTGGAGATGACTGTGCAGTTGTCAGGGTCCCAAACAATTTTGAACTTTGCCTCTCAACTGACACATTTATAGAGGGGGTGCATTTCCCCTTTCAAGCAAAACCTGCGTTAATTGCGTCTCGCTTAAGTGCGGCAAATTTGAGCGATCTAGCCGCCATGGGTGCGGAACCCTTTGGATTTACACTGGCAATCTCATCGCCTGAATTTACAGAGCACTGGCTGGAGGAATTTTCAGATCAACTCGAAGATGATGTTGAAAAATATCAGAATCCCTTGTTGGGTGGAAATCTAAGTCGGGGTCCTCTTTCACTGACGATGAATATAATGGGTATTGTGCCGACTGGCACCGCTATTCTAAGATCTAATGCCAAAGTGGGTGATGATATTTACGTTAGTGGCAACCTTGGGGATGCTGCTGGAGGTTTGGCTTTGATGGAACAGATAGCGGATCAGGCAGTTAAAAATTCATCTCTGCTTGAGCGATACTCGAGTCCGGTACCTCGGGTAGATCTTGGGCAAGCGCTTAGAAAAATCGCAACAGCGGCAATTGATATCTCTGATGGGTTCGCAGCAGATCTAGGTCACTTATGCGAGGCTAGTGGCTTTGGTGCACAAATCAATCTTGAAGCATTGCCTTTGTCTACGGAGCTTGTAAGGACTTTTGGGCTTGAAGTCGCGCGGGTAAAGGCGATTCGAGGTGGAGATGATTACGAACTTTGTTTTACCGCTGAACCTGATCAAGCGTCGAGTATTCAGCAACTATCCGAATGCCTCAAACTTAAATTGACGAAAGTGGGTAAGATTTCTCACGATAAATCGGTCTCAATAAAAGACAAGCTAGGCTCGCCTTTTGATGAAATAGAGGGCTATCAGCATTTCTAATAATAGAATCAAAATGACATTTACCAACCCTTGGTATTTTCTCGCCTTAGGTTGTGGTTCGGGCTTAGCCCCTCGAATGCCTGGTACGGTGGGTACGCTGGCAGCAATACCGTTCTACTTTCTTTTTATCGAGGCAGGCATCTGGGGATACCTCGGAATTGTGTTAGCTGCTATTCCATTTGGTATTTGGTTATGTGAGAAAGTAGCGCAAGATATGCAAGTAAAAGATCCTGGTTGTATTGTTTGGGATGAGTTTGTCGGTCTCTGGATTACTTTGTTTATGCTGCCATCTGCTTGGTATTGGTTACCCCTTGGCTTTCTACTGTTTCGGGCTTTTGATATCTTAAAGCCTTGGCCCATTAGCTGGTTAGACAAAAACCTCCCTGGGGGTTACGGCATCATGTTGGATGATGTTGCTGCTGGATTGATTAGTTTTAGTATTATCCAGATGCTTGCTTTCGTTCTCTCGGCATGAACCCCCTTTTTCTCCTTATTTACCTTTTTCTCCTTTTAACCAGTCAAATTGCACATGCATCTGAACTGCATGTTGATGTATTGGCTTTGTTCAAAGGTGCCGCGATGTTAGACATTTCTGGTAATCAGATGTTGTTAAAAACGGGGGAAAAATCTTCTGAAGGGATTTTGCTTGTTTCTGCGAACAGTCGAGAAATAGTGATCGAGTATAAAGGTCAAAAGCGAACATTGACTTTAAGCGAAAAGATTGGCGCATCATTTATCACGCCTGAAAACATTAGTGTCTCAATTTTTCTGAACCCCCGTGGACAGTATCGTACCAGTGGGAGTATCAACGGCCATAGCGTCACCTTGCTTATTGATACCGGCGCGAATATTGTCGCCATCAACGCAAGAACGGCAAGTTCTCTTAGTATCGATATGAGTGATAGTCGCCCCGCTCAAGTGGAAACAGCCAGTGGAATGGTTTCATCTCATATAGTCACTTTAGAGATTGTCAGTGTGGGAGGAATTAAAGTCCGCTATGTTAAAGCTGTGGATATTGAAGGCGCATATCCTGTGGATATTCTCTTGGGAATGTCATTTCTGAAACATGTCGATATTAGAGAGTCATCCGGCATTATGCAATTAACCGGGAAGTTCTAACAATCCAGCTATGTGGGTCTCTAACGCATCACCCAAGTAGGTAGTCTGGTTATAACTGGCGCTAAATGTAATTGCGTTAGTCATTCATGAAGTGAATTTCGCGATAAATAAGCCATTGAGCGTCACTTTGGTCTGGATAGTCGCTTATTTACCCTGATAAAATACGTCTATTGCCTAAGGGAGTACCCTGTGACAGCCATATATGTTGCCAGTTCGAAATTACCAACGCCCTTCGGTGAATTTATGCTTCATGGTTTTGAAGATTCAGAGACCGGACAAGAACATGTGGCCATAAGCCTCGGAGATATCAGCAATATGGAAGCTGTACTTTGCCGTGTTCACTCTGAGTGCCTGACAGGAGATGCCCTATTTAGTATGAGATGCGACTGTGGATCTCAACTTCAGGCTGCGTTGGCAAAGATCGCGGAGAATGGATCAGGAATCATTTTATATCTGCGGCAAGAAGGGCGAGGAATTGGATTGATAAACAAAGTTCGTGCCTATGCGCTGCAGGATGAAGGTGCAGATACAGTGGAAGCAAATGAGCGATTAGGCTTTGATGCAGACTTGAGAGATTACTCAATTTGTAAAGGCATGTTTGCACACTTTCTGGTTAACAAGGTAAAGCTAATGACTAACAATCCAGTAAAGGTGACAGCTTTAACCAAGCTAGGCATAGAAGTTGCAGAGCGTTTACCGCTAGAGACCGGACATAACGATCATAACGCCCGATATCTTGCGACGAAGGCGGGCAAGCTGGGACATATGTTTTCTAAAACTAGTGACTCGTAAATGAGTTCTTTTTGAAATTAGATTGCCTCGACTGGATTGAGCGTAATATTCCTTTGCTATCAAGTCCACATTCCGAGAGCATATTTTCGGGTTTGTCTTGTTGCACAAACCGATCTGGCACGCCCAGATTAAGGGTTTCAATGAGAATACCTTCTTCTGTCAGAACTTCGTTGACCCCAGAGCCTGCCCCGCCTTGCACACTATTTTCTTCAATTGTAACAATGAGATCGTGATCTAGAGCCAGCTTCTTTATAAGTGTTTTATCGAGAGGTTTAACAAACCTCATATCCGCGAGGGTAGCACCGATCTGTTCAGCCACTTCTCGAGCTGGGCTGACCATTGAACCGAACGCGAGAATGGCAACACTTTTTCCTTTTTTTAGAATTCGACCTTTACCGATTTCAATGCTTTGCATTTGTTTATTAATCTCTGTTCCTGGTCCTTTTCCTCTTGGATATCTGATTGCAGCAGGGCCTGAAAATGTGTAGCCAGTGAATAACATCATTCGAGTTTCATTTTCGTCTGATGGTGCCATCACAATAATATTGGGAATACAGCGAAGAAATGACAAGTCAAAAACACCACTGTGTGTGGGGCCGTCTTCGAGCAACCCTGCTCTATCGATGGCAAAGGTGACGTCCAAATTTTGAATGGCAACATCGTGTATAAGCTGATCAAAGGCTCGTTGCAAAAAAGTAGAGTAAATTGCGACTACAGGCTTAATGCCCTGGGATGCTAAGCCAGCGGCAAAGGTCAGGCTATGCTGTTCAGCGATAGCGACATCAAAATAACGATCAGGAAAGCGTTCTTCGAAGTCAACCATGTCTGAACCTTCTTTCATGGCGGGTGTAATCCCGACAAGCCTGGTATCTACTTCGGCCATGTCACATAACCACGATCCGAAAACATTCGAGTAACTCGGCACATTGATCCCAGGTTTTTCGGCGGTATTTAGCTTAATGTTGGAGACGATTTTGGATAAAGAGTGACTGCCGACTGGTGATGCTTCAGCGGGTCTGTAGCCTTTTCCCTTTTGTGTGATGATATGGAGAAATTGTGGACCTTTTAAATCTTTTATGTTTCCGAGGGTGCTCACAAGGGTTTCAATATCATGCCCATCAATAGGTCCCATGTAATTCAGCCCGAGTTCGTCGAATAAGGTGCCGGGTACGACCATGCCTTTCATATGCTCTTCAGTTCGTCTGGCTAATTCCCAGGCTTTTGGAATACGACTGAGTATTTTTTTGCTACCTTCACGCATAGAAAGATAAAGTCGAGAGCTCAAGATGCGCGCAAAATATCGGGAAAGCCCGCCAACATTTCTAGAAATTGACATCGCATTGTCATTTAGAATAACCAGGAGATTCGCCTCTGTTTCAGAAACGTGATTGAGTGCTTCAAAAGCGAGGCCAGCCGTTATGGCGCCATCGCCAATGATTGCGACAGTACGTTGTTCCTCGCCCTTCATGCGGGCAGCGATGGCCATACCCAGTGCTGCACTGATAGATGTTGAGGAGTGCCCAACGCCAAAAGTATCAAAGTCACTTTCTTCTCGGACAGGAAAAGGGGCAATACCGTTGGGTTGCCGCAGATTTTGCATCTCTTCTCTGCGGCCGGTAAGAATCTTGTGGGGATAGGTCTGATGACCAACATCCCATACCAATTTGTCTTGTGGCGTGTCGAATATATGATGAAGAGCCACGGTGAGTTCCACGACACCAAGACCAGCACCGAAATGTCCCCCTGTCTGACCTACCGTATAGATTAAAAAGTGTCGCAGCTCGTCGCAGAGTTGTTGTAATTGGGATTTATCAAAATCTTTAAGGTCCGTTGGGGAATTGACTCGGTCAAGCAAAGGCGTTTCTGGCCTTGTTAGGGGGATTTCTTCGAAGGTATGATCTGACATAGGCGCAGAATTTTACACGAATCGATCTTAAGGCGCATTCAATAAGCGACTTCAAGGCCAATCTTATTTATTTAACGTGAATTTTCTTTACTAATAGTTACGTTGGATAATGAAAGTGCTTAGATCTGAGAGAGCTTGCGCCCTGTCTCCAAGAGGTAAAAGGGCTTCTTGCGCTTGCTGTTGGAGTTGAATCAAATACGCTTCTGCCCCATTCAAACCGTAGGCGCTGACAAATGTATTTTTCTCCTTTGCGACATCCGAACCCTGAAGTTTACCCATGACGCAGGCATTCCCTATTTCATCCAAGATGTCATCTCTAACCTGAAAGGCCAGCCCGAGTGCGTAACCAAACGCCTGGAGTCCTTCCTCTTCTTCGGGACTCCCTCGCCCAAGGATAGCTCCGGCCCTGACGCTACAGGAAATAAGATCTCCCGTCTTTCTATTGTGCATCTCAGTTAATTCAGACTTTGAAATTTTGTGATGTACAGCGGCCATGTCCATCATCTGCCCTGAGACCATGCCGCTCGCACCACTTGCACGGCTGAGAACTTGAATAAGCTCAACTTTCACCTTCGAATCGAGATGTTGATCGAAGGCCAAGCTCTCAAAAGCGAGCGCTTGTAATGCATCACCAGTGAGAATGGCTGTGGCTTCATCATATTGTATGTGGAGCGTCGGTAAGCCTCGCCTAAGTTCGTCATCATCCATCGCAGGTAAGTCGTCATGAATAAGTGAATAGCAGTGATTCAATTCAATTGCTGACGCTATGCCGTCTGCTTGATCTAGTGTTTTCCCGAGAGCTTCAGTTGTCAGATAACAAAGAAGGGGGCGAATTCTTTTCCCGCCATTGAAAACGCCATACTTCATGGCGTCCTTCAGTTTCTTTGGTGCTTTAACAGAGCCTAACTGTGTATCTAAAACTGACTCTATGCGGGATTTATAGGATTGAAAAGAATCAATCATCTTCTTTATCAGGGAAAGGTTCGTTACTGATCTCTCCGTTTTTCTCCATCAGTAACTGTACTTTTTGTTCAGCTTGTTTAAGAGCTCCTTGGCACGATCGAGTCAATTTAATGCCCTCTTCGAATGTACTTAAAGAATCCTCTAGGCTGAGCTCCCCTGATTCCATTTTATCAACTAGTGTTTCTAATTTTGCTAATGATTCCTCAAAGGGATAGCTTTTTTTGGCAGCCATACAGCGTTCTTACTCAAAAATCCTAAGAACGGCAACCATACTGAGCCTAGGTATAAAGGTCAATGGATCGTGCAGGGTTCCGAAAGACGACTAAACTTCGATAAATAGTATTAAATATTTGTGGAGTCATTGTGGATCTAGCAACCATCATCGGACTGATTGGTGCATTTGGTATTGTGGCTTTCGCTATGGTTGCCGGTGGAGACATTATGCTGTTTGTTAATGTTCCTGCACTTTTAATCGTTGTTGTCGGAAGTTTCTTTACAGTACTGATTAAGTTTGGGCTGGGTCAATTCCTCGGTGCAGCCAAAGTGGCAGGGAAAGCGTTTAAGACCAAGCTGGATACACCAGAAGCATTGATAGAAGAAGTTGTGGAGTTAGCGGATGTAGCGCGCAAAGGTGGATTACTATCCTTGGAAGGAAAGGAGGTGAATAACGACTTTCTTGCTGGAGGAATACAACTTTTGGTGGATGGTCATGACCCTGATGTCGTGCGCACACTACTGGGTAAAGACTTGAAACAGGCTGTTGAAAGACATGATTGGGGCAAAAAGGTATTTGAAGCATTAGGTGACGTTGCTCCCGCAATGGGAACGATTGGTACGTTAATTGGTTTGGTTGCGATGTTGGCGAATATGAGCGACCCAAAAACAATTGGCCCCTCTATGGCGGTTGCGCTATTGACGACGTTATATGGTGCCATGATTGCGACCATGTTTGCCTTGCCCATAGCGGACAAATTGAATTTGAGAAGTACTGAAGAAGGGAGAATCAAAAGTCTGATTACAGACGCTTTATTGGCAATCCAAAGTGGTCAAAATCCAAGAGTTATTGAGTCAATGTTGAAAACCTATTTGCCTACAGGTGCTCGAGAAAGCCCATCTGAAGATGAATAGAGTGGCGATTAATGGGATGACCGGAGTGACCAGTGGACGAAGCTGAAGATTGTCCGGAATGTAAACAGAAGATGGCTCCCTGGGTTATGACCTTTGCGGACTTAATGTCGCTGCTGATGTGTTTTTTTGTTTTATTACTTTCCTTTTCAGAGATGGATGCGCTCAAATTTAAACGGCTAGCAGGGTCTATGTCAGAAGCTTTTGGGGTTCAAAATGTGTTGAATGTGGATGACATTCCTAAAGGAACCAGCATTATCGCTCAGGAGTTCTCCCCAGGCAGGCCTGACCCTACACCTATAAACGAAATCTGGCAGTCGACAACTAATTTGACGGAAAACAGTTTAGAAATTGCCTGTATGGATGAAGGCAATAGCAACGAAGGAGAGCGAGGGGACGCGGTTAAGCTTGTCATCATGAACAAGCTTAAAGAACTCATTGGCGAGACAGAAGATGATGCGCTATCTATTGCCAGTGCTTTGAGCCAACAGATTCAAGATGGCATGTTAGAAGTTGAATCCTCCGGCAGAAAAATCATAATCCGCGTGAAGGAAAAAGGCTCCTTTACTTCAGGTTCTGCGGTGCTAAATGAAGATTTTTTGCCAACGATTGCCATTATAAGAGGTGTTGTCGCGGGAACCCCCGGTATTATTTCTATCGAGGGGCATACCGATAGTATTCCTATTAAAACAAGATCCTTTGGATCGAACTGGGCTTTGTCTTCAGCGCGCGCGGTATCCGTTGCTCATGGATTATTTGAAGATGGTCAACTACGACAGGATCGGTTTTCGGTCAAGGGATATGCCGCTACACGATCTCTAGTCGAAAATGACAGTCGAGAAAATCGAGCGAAAAATCGTCGTGTAGAAATCGTCATTTCTCAAGGGCTTGATAATGAAACCGGTGAACAGCTGGATGCAATTGAAAAAATAGATCCTATTCTTTTCAATGAGATAAAGAATGAATTCGAAACACAGTTTAATCTTTCAGAAGATGAAATATTCTAGAGAGGAAATGGATGTCACAACTAGAAGATGAAAAAAGGCGATACTTTCGAATAGAAGACACTATCGGTGTGAAGTTTGAGCGGATTACAGAAGTGCAAGCGCTTAAGCGTCAGGAAGAAATGCGCCGACCTGGATACTATTCCGCTAACCGAATTCAGGTTGTTGAACGTGAACTACAGCTATTGATAGATAAAATGCGTATTCAGCAACCTGATTTTGCAAAGGCCATGGAGTTGCTCAACACCAAAATCTCTATTTTGAGAGATGATTTTATCAGTGATCCTTTGCAAGAAGCTCGTTATGGATACATAAAAACAGTCAGTCTGAGCGCCTGCGGGGTTTCCTTTGAACATGACAACAAAATTGCTGAAGGCGAGAAGATGGATATGGATCTAACTTTGCTGCCAACGGATCTGCATCTTTACACGCTTGGTGAAGTAGTTGGCTGCGATGAGTCAGAAGAAGAGCTCGGTACGTGGATGTTAAGAGTCGATTTCTATGGTATGTCTGCTAATGATGAAGAGTTATTGGTGCAACATATTGTAAAGCGGCAAGGCCAGTTAAGGGCGAATGAACGTAAAACGAGGGATATGAGGTAAATTGAGTTTAATCTTGACGTGTTATTCGGTTATTCTATCTAAACACACTGAGATGATGAGCAAGATATGAAAAGGATAACACTGTTAGCACTACTGATTTTTTCCAGCCAAGCCGCTTTTTCTGATGCAAAAACCGAGATTAAATACCGTCAGAGTGTGATGGGTGTAGTGGGCGGGCATATGCAAGCTATGGGGACGATTCTTAAAGGTCAAGTCCATATGGACGATTTGGAGTTCCATGCCAAAGGAATGGCCAATGTTTCAAGTATAGTGCCGAAAACATTTCCTGAGGGTAGTGGAAAGGGTAAAACCGAAGCGTTACCTGAGATTTGGGAAGACAAAGCAGAATTCAAAGCAGCGATGGACAAGCTTGTGGCTGCGGCAGAAGGCATGGCAAGTGCTTCAGGGTCAGGTGATATGGCGGTAATAGGACCTGCAATTAAAGCGCTAGGTGGCAGTTGCAAAGGTTGCCACGATAACTTTAAGGAAGAATAGAAGCCTTTTATAAGTAAGTCACTATTGCATAAACCAAGCTCATGGCACTTATAATAAGTATGAGTGCCATAAAGAGCTCTGGGAGCTGAGCTATTGTATTTTGTTTGGTTTTTAAATTCTCCTCTCCATCCTCTCCTCCCTTATTGATAATCTTTCTACCCGTAATCATGGGCATGACAATTTTGTGTTTCAGAATGATTTCGTGACAGACGATAGCACTGAGGTGCAATGCAATGAGCCCTCCAAGACACATGGCAGAAAAATGATGAATCGTCGTTAGTAGATTGCTGATTTCTTCAGAAACCAAATGGGTGAGCGGGCCTTCGACGAAAATGTCATCATTTGCGAATAGCCCAGTCGTCGCCTGCAGCAGAAGAATAGCTAAGAGCGCTAAGACGCTGAGTCCTCCCAGTGGATTGTGCCCCGGGTAGTTTTCAGTTTCAGGGTTTTTGGGTTCATTGCTAGCGGTATCTCTGAGATAGGCGATAATTTTTTGAGGGCTGACAATAAATCGACTGAATCGGGCGTTTCCTTTAGAGAGAAATCCCCAGGCAATCCTGAAGATTATGAGTGAAAGAATAAGATAACCACTGTACATGTGATAATCCATTTCTTTAAATCCGCCATCTAGACCGGTATAAACCGAGAACGCGATGGCGAAAACGAGGATCCAGTGAAAGGCTCGTGTAGGAAAGTCCCAAACTAAAATTTTGTCCAAAAAAATACCCTCTATCCGAGAACTTTTAGTATCACAGATAGAGGGTAAAACTTATAGGCTCTTCACAAAAGCAGCTGAGGGATTTTTATAAGAACAGCTGAAGGCTTTTTATAAGAACAGCTGAAGGCTCTTTACTAGAAAAGCTAAAGGCGCTTAAAAAACATAACTTAATGCGTCGGCTTGTAGTTTTTCTCCGCTGCTGCAATCTGATAGTGCTTTCTTGTCTAGTATATAGATTGTGTCGCTATTTTTTTTGCGTTGCGTAAAGATTAAAGACACTTTTTCGTCTTCAGGTAAATGCTTGAGCGCACTACCGTAATCGCAGAACGATTGCATTACGATCTTTTGAACATTCTTCAGGAGTTTTTCCGTCTCCTGTTCAGCTAGCGCCCGCTTAGCCTCTCTTTTTTGCTCATAAGCTTTTCGCTTAGCCATCGTTTTCGCGTTAATCAGTTCTAGTGTGTCGCGAACTTTTACGGTTTTCTTTTCAATTTCAGCAATCTTCTTCTCGATAGATCTTCTTTCTTTAGGGTCCTCGGCATGGAGCAACTCAATTTCGTGTTCTCTAATCTTATATTCAAGCTCTCTGATTTCGCGACTAAGCTCTTTTGATTCCAATCTTGTGGTTCGATCAATTCGAATATGGGGAGAAGAGTGATTCCAGCGATACTCATATCCATTTTCGCCCAAGAGCCCGAGGTTCGCGCCTGCTTCTTCTAGACCTTCTCCTACATCAATCAGGATACTTGTCACCATATCCGGAAGGTCTGGCATGGAAATGACTCCCTCGAGGGAGTCCAAGGATTCGAGGCTTTTAAGCGCCTCGAGCCCTTCTAAATCCGCCAGTGGTGTTAGTCGATCAAAAGTTGATTCGCTAATGATAAAGCTTGTGTCGTCCTCGTTTGAAAATGAACACCTGCTTTTGTAGGTCCCTATTGTAAAAGTCGCACCTTGGCTTGCAAGGTAATTGGAAGTAATTTTGATATCGCAACCCCTGCACGACTCATTATCCTGAAAGGCGCTTTTGGCGATCTGTGACATGACATTGAGGTCTTTGCGTATTTTTACGTAGTCGGGACCCGTTGCAGCAGAAGCCGCTAGCACTGCTGTAGATACAAGGGTGCTAAAGAGTATGAGTTTAAGTTTCATAGTGAATTACCTTTTAAACTGGCTTGGTGTAATAGTTTGTTTATTTGATTAATGTTGCGTCTGTCCTCTAACTGATTAACCAGCAAGGCACGCAGGCTTTCTTTTGCTTGCTCGGCGATTACTTGTTTATATTGACGCGAGTACTGACAAAAAAGTTTGCATAAGATCCAAGTAAGTTAGAAAAATTTTGGGTGAGCTCCCTTTACAACTTAGCATGCATTTAGGAACCTATCCGAGAATAGGATAAGGTGTCAAAAAACAAAGGGATGTATCTGTGCCGGATAATCAGAGTAAAGACAGGACAAAGCCAAAGAAGGCTATCGTTATCCTTATGGATAGTTTGAATCGGCATATGTTGGGTTGTTATGGTGGCAATGAGTTCGCAACGCCAAATATCGATCGATTTGCAGCGCGATCCTTAAAGTTCACTAACCATTACACAGGTTCACTTCCTTGCATGCCTGCAAGGCACGATATTTTAGTTGGATCCATGGATTTCCTTTGGCGTCCCTGGGGCTCGATAGAATTATGGGAAAAGCCCATTACCTATCATCTGCGACAGAAAAATATCAAAACCCAGTTATTTACGGATCATCCGCACTTATTCGAAGTAGG
This sequence comes from Pseudomonadales bacterium, assembly GCA_016763855.1. Classification (GTDB taxonomy): domain Bacteria; phylum Pseudomonadota; class Gammaproteobacteria; order Pseudomonadales; family Azotimanducaceae; genus JAHRVQ01. The sequence continues at coordinate 24,335 of JAESSY010000010.1, read as the reverse complement.
AGGAGAGAATTATCACACTGATTTCTTTGCCTGGGACTATACCCGGGGCCATGAAAGCGATCCCTGGAAATTAGGCGAAGACACTAGTTGGTTGGGGACGCCGTCTTTACCTGCACAAAAGAAATATCCCAAGCACAAAGAGAAGCTTGGATACGATTTGTCGAGGACCTGGTTCAGGGAAGAAGAAGACTATCCCGGTCCGAAAACCATGCAAGCAGCGGCTGATTGGGTAAAGGAATATGGTAAGAGAGAAGACAGTTTCTTCTTGTTTATAGATGAGTTTGATCCTCACGAACCATTTGATACCCCGGCGCCCTGGGCAAATCTTTATGACCCGTCTTGGGAAGATGAACTTATGATCTGGCCACCCTATGCTGTTAACGGTATTAAAGAGGGACTTTTAACTGAGCGCCAAGGTCGCCATATCAGGGCAAATTACGGTTCTAAACTCAGCATGATTGATCATTGGTTTGGCAAGTTACTGAATGAGATGGACAAATCTAACCTTTGGGAAGATACCTTGGTTATATTTTGTACCGATCATGGCCATTACCTCGGAGAAAAGGATATATGGGGTAAGCCCCGTGTGCCTCAATTTGAAACCCTAGGCCATACCCCTTTTATGATCGCAGCGCCGGGAATCGATGCGGGTGAAATTCATGCTTTGACGACAAATGTCGATATTCACGAAACATTGTCAGACCTTTTTGATGTTCAGAGCGATCATGAAACTCACGGAAAATCACTTTTGCCGCTTATCTATGGCGAGCTAGATGAAGTCAGAAAATGGGCGATTGGAGGTGTATTTGGTCAATGGGTACAGATAAAGTCCGGCAATAGTAAATATGCCAGGGCACCCGTAGGGGATGGTTTTCCGCTTTCTATGTGGTCAAATCGTTGGTCGACGATGCCAGTTCACATTATGCCAAAATTAAAATTACCTAATCCAGATAAAAGAGCCTATCTAGACTTTATGCCCGGCAGTGATATCCCGGTTATTCGGCAGCCATTTCAACAGGGGGATTTGCTCCCCTTCTGGTCGATGCAACCCGATATTGATGCCCATCATCTTTATGACCTAAGTGTCGATCCAAATGAAAATATAAATAGTCTCGGGGGAAAGCTTGAATCCGATATGATTGAAATATTGCGTGTGGCGCTTAAAGAACTTAATGCTCCCATGGAACAGTTTTCTCGATTAGGCATAGTGTGATCAATGGATTCGCTAAAGGATAAATTATCCAGCTGTACGCATTTTGACCAGAACATCGAAGCTGCTATAGTTAAGTCGAGTGACCGCAGGTCGAATTATTGCCATGTAATACAGTACACAGAACTTCTAGGGTCTACACTCATAACAACGAAAATAAAATAATGAAACACGGAGAGAGTTTCTTCTAATAATACACGGGTTAATAAAACGTTCCGCTTATTGAGATCTTTGGAGATAGCTGTCCAATGGAAGACACGGCAAAAAGGGGTAATTTTGAGAAAATTCTCGTTGTAGAAGACGATGAGGACGTACGGCGTATCACGGTAAGATTGCTTCTCGGATTAAATTACGACGTCGTAGAAGCGACTGACGGCCCGGCTGCGCTTCGAGTCCTCTCTGAACTTGATGAGGCAGCAGTAAAAGTCGATTTGGCTTTCAGTGATGTTGTGATGCCCTTCGGCATGAATGGCATCGATCTATCCATCGCGATATGGGGGAAATACCCAACGACACCAGTGATGTTAACTTCAGGCTACCCGGAAAAAGTGCTTCGAGAAGCGGGTCTGGGGGAAGAAGATCTGCGACAAATCAAAGTCATCAGAAAACCCTACAGCCGTAAAACGCTATCTGAAGCAATCGCAAGTGCGCTGGTCAAAATTGATCAGGATTAATAAAGTAGACCTGAGTGTTTAGCTGCATTAGTCTTACGCCATGAATTCGTTAAAAATTGATGTCATCACAAGCCTGCTTTCTGACTTTGAGCCTCCTATAACAGAGCCAAATGGAAATACTCGTCGTGCCGCGGTTGCTGCGATATTAAGAAAGCAAGAGAGCCATATTGAAGCGCTGTTTATTCTGCGTGCTGAAAAACAAGGTGACCCGTGGTCGGGTCAAATGGCTTTTCCCGGGGGGCACCTTGAAACGAGTGATGAATCTTTACGTCATGCTGCGGAAAGAGAGACCTTCGAAGAGATCGGCTTGGACCTACATCAACATGCAAAGTATCTGGGTCCTATAGTGGAAGTTCGTGCTAATCCGCGTGGCAGGAACCTAGACATGATTGTCTCACCTTTCGTTTATCTACTGACTAATAACGATCCCCCCTTAGATCTAAATTACGAGGTAGCGGATGTGTTGTGGGGTTCCCTCGATGATATGTACAATGGCAATAATATTGCAGAACTTGAATTTGATTTGCAGGGTTCGAGTCAGATGTTTCCGGGCTATCAAGTGGGTGACGAAATTGTCTGGGGGTTGACGCGAATGATGCTGCATCATCTATTTTTAATGCTGAATCCGGATTGGGAACCTTGAAAGAGGACATAGCCTATCGGCATTTTAGTCTGTATCATTGCCTCACTAGCAGTTCTTTACTTAAATATAGCCCTGCGCTACCGGAAACTCGATTATGCTAAATTCGAAAACCTACATGCTGATAGCGATTAGTACGATCGTTCTGACTGCTCTGGCTTTGATCTTGGTTCCCCAAAGTGAAGTTGTGAATATGATCATTCTTGCGAGTGCTATGTTACTCACAATGGTAGTGCCAATTGTTGTGATCAATGTCTCCAAGAAGAAGCATGATGATGCGATAAGCGAATTAGGAAACGAGTTAAAAACCACCCAAAGTGAACTTTCAAATATTAAGGTTAGATTTGCTGAAGTAACGACTTTGGATGAATTAACAGGTTGTGCTAACAAACGACATTTTATGGACGTGTTGGTGCAACATAGAGCCATGAGCGAGCGTGGTACCTACGCTTTTACTGTCGCTGTCACTCAGGTTGATCAGTTCAATGACATCATTGAACAGCAAGGTTTAGGTCGCGGTAATGAAGTGTTGCAATTATTCTCTCGAATCATTAAAGCAGCCCTTCGGGAAGTTGATATCATTGCCCGCTTGGACACAGATAAATTCGGTTTGATTCTCTCTGGATGTTCTGAGGAAGATGCCCTTCGGATTATTAATCGAATCAATGAATTGATTAGCCAGATTCAGGTTAATGATAAGAACGACATGAAAATTACTGCATCAGGGGGTATCACTTGCTTCCATGGGACAGAATCTGCTGAGGAACTTGTTGAACATGCGGATGAGGCCCTTAGCTTCGCTATTGAGGCGGGGCGTGACCGAGTTGCCGGTTACAACTATACGACGCCAGGAGGCGAAAGCTAAAGTGCGGATTCCCACTTGTACAAGTGGGAATCCAACAACTTCAAAATAAAATCAACATGAGTCTGTGCTGCGTTTAACGCGGGTACGTAAGTAAAATTCTCTCCCCCCGCCTCCAAAAATAGATTTCGGTTTAGATCATCAATTTCTTCTAATGTTTCAAGACAATCGACTGAGAAGCCAGGGCACGCGACAATCACATTTTTGATCCCTTGGGCTGGCAGAGCCTGAAGCGTTGAGCTTGTGTCTGGTTTCAGCCAAGGCGCTGGACCAAAACGACTCTGATAAGTGAGTTGCCATTGTGCGCTCTTCAAGCCCAAAGATTCTGCGATCAGCTTCCCTGTTGTTTCACAGTGCTTGGCGTAAGGGTCTCCTGCATCAATTTGGGCCTGGGGAAGTCCATGAAACGAAAGCAGTAATTTTGTATTACCGTTAAAGTCATTCTTGTGGGTTGCTAAGCTTGTAACAATGGCTTCAATGTATTGTTCGTTATCATGGTAATCGGTGATAAATCTAATGTCGGGAACTTTCGCCAATAAACTAAGCGCCGAATTAAGTTTATCGAGTACCGCTGCCGTTGTTGCAGCAGCGTACTGAGGGAACAAAGGCAGGACGATGATGTTTTTAACATTTTGTTCCTGCAGGGTAATGAGCGCAGACTTGATTGAAGGGTTCCCATAGGTCATTGCTGATTGAACAATGCATTTGCGATTAAGGTGACCCTCTAGATTAGAATTGAGTAATCTAGCGAGTTGCTCTGTGTGAAATCTGATGGGTGCGCCATTACTGCCCCAAATTCCTTCATATTTTTTGACTAGCTTTCTGGGTCGAAAAGGTAAAATGAAACCATAAAGTATGGGGAGCCAGATAAATCTGGGTATGTTGACGACGCGAGGATCTGATAAAAATTCCGCTAGATAACGACGTATGTCAGGTGCGGTTGGTGAGTCTGGTGTGCCCAGATTTACCAGTAAAATGCCAAGAGGGGAGTGGTCTGTCAATTTAAATATGCTCAAAAATTCAACTTATAAGTATACCCGTGAATGATTCAGGGTGGTACTGTTACGACACTAGATACTGAATACAGCTATTGCTGAGTAGATAAATAATAAACAGGAAAAGGATTTGTAGATGAAAAAAAATATTATAAAAGTACTTGCGGTTATTCCTGGTCTCCTCATGCTGCTAAATGCTATCGGCTTTATGACTAACCCTGAGCAGACAGCGAATGATTTGCACATGACATTACTAGATGGATTGGGAAGAAGTACGCAAATAGGTGATATGACTTCATTTTTTATGGGAACAGCGATACTCATTTTTGTCGGTGTCATTCACTTTAAGGGACGATGGCTTTATGCTGGCGCGCTATTCTTAGGGGGTGCAGCGTTGTTTCGAAGTATGGCGGCAGTGATGCACGGTGCCGATTGGGCGATACAATATATTATTATAGAAATAGTACTAACAATTTGGTTATGTGCTACGGCTTATGCAATGGATAAGCACGCCGAAAAATAGGTTTATCCTATGGTGATATTGTAATTATTTTGTTTAAGTGTTGGTCAGTCGAAGAGCTGGCCGCACTGATTTGGTATTCGCCTGGGCTGAGTTCCCAACCGTGTTTTTGTGCATGCCAATAACTAAAAGCCATATCGTCTAGCTCAATTACGGCGGTAGTCGATTCTCCTGGAGCAAGATCAACTTTCTTGAATCCAATCAGTTTCCTTTCAGGCTGAGAAACTTTTGAGTCTAAAGCCTTAGAATATATTTGTATCGTTTCTTTTCCCTGAATCTTACCGAGGTTAGTAATAGTAACTAATACAACGTGATCCTTGTAGCTCATCGTGTCGTAGGAAAACTGGGTATAAGATAAGCCATGCCCGAATGGAAAAAGGCAGGAAATGTTTCTGCTGAGGTACCATCGATGTCCTACGAAAATACCTTCGCCATAATGAACCTTTCCAAATTCTCCGGGATAGGAAGTATATGCTGGCGTATCTTGAAGGCATAGGGGGAAGGTAATGGGTAATTTCCCCGATGGGTTAACGATGCCTAATATGATATCTGTAAGCGCATTGCCAGATTCTTGACCTGCGAACCATGTTTGTATAATTGCAGGCGCCTGATCCACCCAAGGCATAGATATGGGTGAGCCACTGTTGTTTATAAGCACAGTATTATTGTTGGCGATAAGTATCTGCTCGATTAATTCATTTTGCCTGCCAGGTAGGTCCAAGGTTTCTCTATCGTTACCTTCGGTCTCCCAGTCGTCATTTGTTCCAGTGAACAGTAAAACGTAATCTGCTTTTTCTGCAACTTTTACTGCTTGTTCTACCGAGTCTTCCAGTTGTGGCGTTAAGATGCCATAACGAACCGCGCGAAAAGAGTGTTCTTTGATGTGGCTAAACTCAATTAGGATTTCTATTTGTGTATTTGCCTCGATGAAATAAGTCGCGCGCTTTTCCAAATCTGCCTGTTGGAAGAAAGCGTCACCGGGGGTGCGCTGTTCTGCTTCCCAGCTATCAATCAGTATTTCGCCATTGATGGATAAGCGTGATTGTCCTGTCGATAACAAGCCGAATTCATAGAGTCCTTCAATTTCGCTAAGGTAGTATCCGTGTATTTTTAATGCTTTAGCGGCATGTTGGGGAGAGAAAGGATTACCAGCAAAAATGGTGTTGTTAGTTATGACGCGTTGATTAATCGGCGTAGTGTCTGTGAAATTGTCAAGAAAACTGCATGAGAAACCGGATTGTGTGCTTTCTTTTTCAGGGCTTAACAGTTTAGGATCGGGTTCAGGAATGTACTTGTAGGTATGGCAACCAAAATGCTCGTAAATTGCCACATCTGGTAGGGCATGTCTTAAAGCTTCTACTGGGTTGATAACATAATGTGGTTTTAATGCCGATGAACCGCCACCCATAATGCGAAAGTCCTGTGCATTGGGTCCCATGATAGCTAGGGATTTGATGTTTTCTTTATTGAGAGGTAGTAAATTTTCGTTCTTTAAAAGGACCATGCCCTCAGCTGCCGCTTGATATGCAACCTTTCGATGGGCTTCGAGGTCTTCTGCTCTCTCATTGTCTATCTCAGGAAATTCAAAGTTCCCCGCTTTGTTGATGACGCGGAGTAGACGTTCAACTTTGTCGTCGATAATTGAAGGGTCAACTTTTCCTTCATCCATAGCGACTTGTAAGGCGGGCCCGAAAGTGATGGCGGGACCAGGCATTTCTAAATCTAACCCGCCTAGATAATTCTCGACTGTATCTTTAGCCGCGTACCAGTCAGAAATAACAAGACCATCAAAGCCCCATTCTTTTTTTAAGACCTGATTAATTAGCTCATCGTGGGAGCAGGCATAGATTCCATTGATGCGGTTGTAAGCAGCCATGATTGTCCAAGGCTGACTTTTCTTGATGGCGATTTCAAATGGCCGAAGATAGATTTCTCTTAGGGTACGCTCATCGACCTCAACAGAGAGGCTATGCCTTTCAAATTCAGAGTCATTGCAGACGTAATGCTTTAAGCAGGCCCCAATACCTTCCGCCTGTAGACCGTTTGTATAGGCGGCCGCTAGTTCACCTGATAACAAAGCATCCTCGGAAAAACATTCGAAATTACGACCGCCCAATGGTGTCCGATGAATATTTATTGTGGGGCCCAGCACGATCTGTACACTTTTTATTTTTGCTTCTTCAGCGATGGCAGTACCGATCTCTTTGAGCAGCTCCACATTCCAAGTTGATGCCATGCAGACCCCGACAGGGAAACAAGCAGATGGGACACCGCCATCCCCTCTCACGCCATTGGGTCCATCACTGACTTTCAGTACAGGAATGTCAGGCTGTGAAATTGCATGGGTGCGCCAACTGCTTTCCCCAGATATGAGTTTAACCTTGTCTTCAATGGATAATTTTTTGAGAATATTTTTAAGATCTTCTTTACTAAGCATAAACAATCGACTTACAGCGCATGGGAGAAACAAAAATTACTGCTTTGAAGCTGATAGGTCAAGTGCTCAACTCACCCCTTCCTTGCCCTGACGAAAATATCCACTTAATCAGACGTTCCCTAGAAAGAGAAATAGTTCATTCTAGAATGGGCTTGGGGTATCCTGAGCGCAAATAAGTTAATGATAGATAAAAAGTAGGTGCGGGTGGCGAAGCATAAATATTATGTCGTTTGGGTTGGCAGAGAAACCGGTATATTTACGGATTGGCCTACTACGCAAAAACTGGTTTCCGGATTCCCGAAATCCCGTTTTAAAAGTTACACTACTCTTGAAACGGCAAAAATCGCTTTTCGGAGTGGACCTGAGGAAAACACAAAAAAGAAGCCCGGAAAGCGAATTCCTAAGTCGGTATTTGAACTTGACGAGCAATTTGACGTTCACATTTTTTGTGATGGTGGTTGTGACCCAAACCCGGGTAAGTCAGGTTCTGGCGTCGCAGTCTATGAGAGCGGAGTTTTAAGCGCTCGCTATTATGGTTTGTATCAGCCGATGGGCACTAATAACACCGCTGAGCTCAATGCCTTGCACCAAAGCATGATTCTGGCTTTAGACTTTCTTGATAAAGGTAAAAAAGTTCAAATACTCGCTGATAGCACTTATGCGATTAAAGCTATGACGACTTGGGCTGCGGATTGGCAGCGACGCGGCTGGAAAAGAAAGTCTGGAGAGCTGATCAACGCAGAATTGATTGCGAGGATGTATGAGACCTACCTTTTAATAAAACCCAGAATCAATATTCTGCATGTGAAGGCGCATATCGGTATAGAAGGCAATGAGTTGGCTGACAGATTGTCCCTACTGGCAATCACTGAGCAGGAGACAGAGTTTAAACTATACGAAAGCGGATTGAATGTGCCTGATATGTTAAAAATGCAGAGTGGCTAGTGCTTTTCAAAATAGAGTCTAATGATAATTGCTGCGATAAAGAGTTGCAACGATATAGCGTTACTCTAACCTGTTAAGGTTTTCTCCTTGGCAGAATCGTGTTGTCGAATAAAGTGGGATTGTCCATTTTCTGTCTCATTTCTTCGTTGGGCAAGTTTGCTTCATCGGCAAATTCAAGCAATGAAATGTCTGGATCAGACACCAGAATATCTAGTGCAAATCGATCCATACCGTATAATCCTCGATGAATCATATTCGCTGAAAAAAGTAATGCGTCTCCTTTGTTTAAAGGGATTTGGCGCGCTCCGATAAGATCGTCATAATGATGTCGCCCGTTCTCTTCAAGGCGCACGTCTAGCTCCTCTTGCGTGTCCCAACGCCGATGTGTACCCGGCACAATTTCAACGCCTCCTTCGTCTTGCATCGGGATTCTGATGTAAATTTTGTGAACCCTGTCGCAATTCTGGCTATTTACTCAATCTTTGTTGCTGAGTTTGTGAAGTAGATCACTTTTTAATCAATGGGCTTCTGGAAACTCATCTTATCGGCGAAAGAGATGATGAATCCTTTCTGAATATAGACAGCTAGATATAGAAAATGTCGATGGAAGGAGGTACAAGAAGTACAGGATTTACGGACGAAATTGAGGACAGAAAATGAATCGCAATAGGTTAATAGAAGACGATACGCTAGTAAGAAATGACATCTTGGCAGAGGACATTGCTTTTTCTGATATGGTCGACAGAGTTAAAAGACGATATCGGCAGTTGGCAGAATATCTAGGGGTTGTTTGCAGAGTCGATCTTCAGACACCTAAAGGTCAAACCGGTTTAATCAAAGTAGAGAAAACATTGGACACTTTACTCCGTGAACTTATGTCAAGCGAGGCATTGGTGGCAATAAGTCTCGTTAGTCATCAAGAAAATGAGAAATATGTCATCACTATTAATGGACACTTTCAAAAGAAAGCCTGGCATAAACCTGAAGGTATTCCTTCAGCACTCATTCTAAAAGCAGAAGAAATTGGCATTATGATCAAAACGACCTGCAAAACTGGTATCAAATTATCCTATGACATTTCTCTGAATACAAAACACGTCATGCAGTAACCACTTTTATTTGAAGATGTGTTATTTTGCTCGCTAAGACTATTCAGGTGAAGCAGATGAAATTCAGATTGTTATTTTTTGTTCTATTGTTGAGCGCATGTGATAACTCCCTCACTAATCCTTCGGTTAAGACTATAGATATTTGGCAAAAAGGTGCCATGGTATCAGCTGCAAATCCTCATGCCGTGAAAGCCGCAATTCTAATGTTAGAGAAAGGTGGGCACGCAGTTGACGCCACAATAGCAGCGCATCTTGTTCTCGGTCTAGTTGAACCACAAAGTTCTGGCATCGGTGGAGGCGCTTTTTTGTTGGTCTTCGATCGATTAGAAAACAAGCTCAGCTTTCATGACGGAAGAGAAATGGCTCCTGCCGGGGTCACCCGAGACATGTTTATGAAAGGCAGTGAGGTGATGGGCTTCATGGAAGCATGGCAGAGCGGGATATCGATTGGTGTGCCGGGCGTAATAGCATTGTACAAGCATGCACATGATTTACACGGAAAGTTGCCTTGGGAAGTACTCTTTCAGCCGGCAATTAAATTGGCGAAAGAGGGCTTTGAAGTAAGTCCGCGATTGGCGGGATTTCTACCCCGAATGAAAGAAATATCTGGATTGTCAAAAAATCCAGGGGTGTCGGAATACTTTTACCCAAATGATAAAGCCCTAAAGGTGGGAGATCTTCGTGTAAACACAGCCTATGCCAACACATTGACGAGAGTGAGTCTTGAAGGGCCAAAAGCCTTCTATGAGGGCGACATTGCCGAGGCGATTGTTGCAGCGGTGCAGGCTGAGCCGCATCCCGGAAGCCTAAGCCTTGAAGACCTTGTGGAATACAAAGTCATTGATCGCGAAGTTATTTGTGGTGATTTCAGGCAAGTTGATATCTGTACAACTTCGCCGCCCTCCTCAGGTGGCGCACAAATTATGATGGCGGCGCTTTACGATCATTTATCCTCAGCCCAATCGACACAAGCAGATAAAGTTGCTGCTTTTGTAGACTCCCAACGATTAGCTTATGCTGATAGAGACCATTACTTCGGTGATCCTGATGAAGTTACCATCCCCCTTAATGATTTGTTAAATCCGAAATATCTGAAACATCGCGCAACGGAGAGATTTGCGCCCGATGAAAAGCCTATCCACGGAGACCCCGGTGAAGTGCTTCATCAAAATAGTGTCGCGAATCTATGGGCAGCAGACACCACTGATGAGGTGCGAGGTACAAGTCATTTGTCTATTATTGATGGTGAAGGAAATGCAGTGTCAATGACGGCGACAGTAGAAGCACCTTTTGGTTCTACACGTTGGGTAGGTGGGTTTCTCTTGAATAATCAAATGACTGATTTTGCAAGAGAAGTCCCCGCGGATGGTCGACCTGTTGCGAATGCTATAGCACCTCATCGGAGGCCCCGTTCATCAATGTCTCCCACAATGGTGTTCGATGCTCAGGGTGATTTGCTTTTGGTAACAGGCTCACCTGGTGGAAATTCAATTCCAGCTTATGTCGCAAAGACTATCATAGGTGTGCTGGATTGGGGATTGGACGCCCAGGCTGCTGTTGATTACACTAATATCATTGCCAGAGGAGAGAAGGTTCGCGTTGATATCACAACCCAAGAAGGTAAGAATATTGCGGCGGATTTAAAAAAACGAGGATACATTGTTCAAGAGCGAGATGGTGAAAATTCCGGACTTCACATCATCCGAGTGACCAAAGATGGCTTAGATGGCGCAGCGGATAAACGAAGAGAAGGTATTGTTATGACGCTTCCTTAGTATTCACAAAAGCTAGGAGGGAAGAGGGCTTTTTCGCGCCCTGGATATTCTTATATAAGGAATCCAGAAGGACAATAGAAACAAGGAAAACCCCGAAAAAGGTAGTAAGTTTGGCGGCAGGATTAAGGCCAGAAGTATGCAAAGTAGTGCATTGGCGGCTGCACCCATCCAGACAAATACCAATGTGCGTGTCTCATAAATCTCGTGCTCATCTAAAAGTAACTCGTCTTTGAGTGATAGTGCGTAATAATTCAGACTGACAAAAAGAATACAGAAACTAAAGAAGCCAATGCCCAGAAAAATGAACATGGCTGATAGCTCTGATGCTAAATCAAAATTGAATGAGCTGTATAGATAGCCATTAGTGAAATAGGCCATCATACTTTGATTCATGATCCTCATTGGATAGATATAAACTAAAACGATGATAAGAAGAGTGGCGCTCAGGAAAACAGTCATGCCATTATCAAGTCCAAAGCGCTTGCTCCACACATTGTGTGCATGCCAAATCCAGATTAACTGAACTACGGAGAAGATGAAGGCGGGGATGTTTTTAATTGCGATGATCATTTCAGAAAAATTTTGTGGAATAGAATCAAAAGAAATGACCAGCATGGTGACTGCAAATGCGAAAGCGGCGTCCACGAACACTTCTATTCGGGTCATGTTCATGCCTCGAAGTCGAAACCCATTATCACTTGGACATTGTTTAATAAAAGTAGGTTCTAAAGGCGCCATTTTGGTTCCTGCAGTCTTTGCCTGAGATTATTTTAAATTCCATTGACCTATCTAACCATAACATGGCTTCCTTGAGATGGTTTATTTCCCTGTCACTATAATTTTAAAGTAAACTGTGCTGATGTACCCACTTAATTATATCCAACCCGTATTTAGACCCCCCAGTGAATGGAAGTCCCTCATTCTACAAGTGACAAATGGTTGTTCTTGGAATAAATGTACTTTTTGTACCATGTACACGGATGACCAGAAAAAATTTAAGCCAAAGCCAATTGATGAACTGAGGATAGAGCTAAGCTCTATCGTTAGGGCAGGTTATCCCATCCAACGAATATTCCTCGCGGATGGCGACTCTATGACTTTGTCGACCCGCAGACTTCACGAAATCCTGGATTTAATTAATGAGCTAGTACCTGATATTTCACGCATTAGTTCGTATTGTTTACCGAGAAATTTAAAAAATAAAACCCCTGAAGATCTCAAAGGCTTAAGAGAAAAAGGACTCAGTCTAATGTATGTCGGTTGTGAAACCGGTGATACAAGATTATTGGGGCTGGTAGAGAAGGGAGAGACTTATGAATCATCTCTTGCTGCACTCACAAAAGTTAAAGCCGCCGGTATGAAGAGCTCGGTAATGATACTCAATGGCTTGGGCGGGCCTGAACTAAGCCATGCACATGCAACTGCCAGTGCGAAGCTGATGAATGCAGCGCAGCCAGATTATCTTTCAACCCTTGTTGTTGAATTCCCCGGGGGCAGCCAGAACTTTGAAAAGAATTTTAAAGGGAAATGGCGAAAACTCAGTAAACTAGAACTGTTTAGGGAAATGGAAACATTGTTAGACAACCTAGAATTAGAGAAGACCGTATTCAGAAGTGATCATGCCTCCAATTATTTGGTTTTGAAGGGTGTGCTCGGTAAAGACAAAGCACAGTTACTCAATACTGTGAGGACGGCAATCAACCAGCCTGGGCTTATCCCGCTACGGGAAGAATGGCAGCGCGGTTTATAGGAGCCTAGGATCTTTTCTGAAAACCTTTAACTAAAAAGACTTCACCTAATAAATTTTCTGGTCTAAGTGGATAAAATATGAAACGACTTCTTATCGCCGTCTTCGCTGGGCTCGGCTTACTGACTGTTGTTGTATTGGTGCGTACCTTTCTTCATGTGCCGGAGAATAGCGAAGCTGTAGAACACGTGATGATCCAATTGGATGAGCGCGCTATTGCTCAGCGCCTTAGTGAGGCAATTCAATTTCAAACCGTATCTCATCAGGATCCTTCTCTTCGAGATCAGAAAGCCTTTGATGATTTTATCCTGTGGATGGGGAATAGCTATCCAGATGTTCAAAATAATCTAAGCCATGAAAGGTATGGCGACACGGTACTTTATTTTTGGCAGGGATCAAATCCTGAGCTGCAAGCAATATTGCTGACGGGACATTACGATGTTGTACCTGTGATACCCGGTACAGAGTCTCTTTGGGAGCACCCGCCTTTTTCCGGAGAAATTGCCGATGGGGTTATATGGGGCAGAGGCGCGCTCGATGATAAGAGTGCAGTGATCGCGATGTTAGAAGGCGTGAAACACCTCATTGAATCAGGCTTTAAACCAGAACGCAGCGTCTATCTTAGTTTTGGTCACGATGAAGAACTGGGCGGCCCCAATGGGGCGGGCCAAGTTGCCGCTGCGCTAAAAAAGAAAGGCGTTCAATTGGCTTGGTCTCTGGATGAAGGTTCTTTTGTCATGGATGACATGGTCCCTGGAATCAATTTTTTAGTAGCGCCAATTAATGTTGCTGAAAAGGGTAGTATTAGCTTGCAGATTGTTGCCTTGGCCAAAGGTGGACATAGTTCCGCGCCTCCCCGACAAACTGCTGTCGGTATTCTTGCGGAAGCCATTACAAAACTGGAACAGCATCCTGTCCCAGGGGGGCTTGAAGGTTTAAGCCTTCAAATGTTTGATGAAGTGAGCCGTTATATGCCCTTCGTACCCAAAGTCTTTTTTGCAAATCTCTGGTTGTTCGATGGCGTGCTGGATAAACAACTTTCTGGAGACGGCTTAACGAATGCAATGCTGAGGACAACCACAGCCCCAACCATGTTGTCAGCAAGTATTAAAAGCAATGTTTTACCAATCGAAGCCATTGCACTGGTTAATTTTCGCCTCCATCCTCGAGACAGTGTTGATGATCTGGTTAGTTATGTAAAAAGCGTTGTAGAAAACGAAAATGTAGAAGTCCGTTATCAAGAAGGAAGCGGACGAGCCGCATCAGAAGTATCAAGCTGGGATGCAGAAGGCTTTCGTGTCGTAGAGAGAGCGATAAAAGAGATCTACCCCGGTACGGTTGTAACCCCAGGCTTAATGATTGCAGGGTCCGATTCTCGTCATTACGGAAAAGTGGCGGACAATGCCTATCGCTTCAATCCCTTTATCCTGACTAAAAAAGATTTTGCGGGATTCCATGGAACAAACGAACAAATCAGTGTTGAAAATTTATCACGGGGTGTACAAGCCTATATTCAAATTATTAAGCACGGTGCAGGAGAGTAAAGATTGGATTTCCCTGATGGATTTGAAACCCTAGTAGGAATGGATCCTGCCGAAGACTATATAGGTCCATTCTATTTTCAAAAAACAGAACAAAAAATACGCTATGCCTTTATGGCAGAAAAACAGCACTGTAATGCCATGGGCTATGTCCATGGGGGTGTCTTGATGACCTTTGCGGATTACGCACTTTGCATGGAGGCGACGACGGGCTACTCCGAAGAATCTTGCGTTACGGTTAGTTTCAACTCGGAATTTATCTCGGCAGGGCAGATTGGAAATCTCCATACCTGCGAAGTTGAGATGATCAAGAAAACCGGATCGATGGTTTTCTTGAGAGGAGACGTTCGCTCTGATGGTGAAGTTGTATTGAGTTTTAGTGCTGTTGTTAAGCGGATGAGGAAAGATTTTTAGGGGAAAATTTTCATCTGTTCTCCCTTATTTCACTGACCGCTTGCTTACTAACGATATTCTTGTATTTGCTTTCAATTTTTTCCTGTAGCTTTTTATTTCTCGCTGCCGTGCAATCTGAAATAAAAATGCACTCATAGCCCTCTGCTGAAAGTGTTTCCATTGTTTCAGCAACACAGTGATCAGTGGTAAAGCCAATAAAATAAATTTTCCTTATTCCATTTCGCGTCAATAATTCTCTTAAATTACTTCCTTTAGTATTGTCAAAACCTGTACGCCCTGTAACGACTAAATCTGAAGGGTCAAATATTCCTTCTGTATATTCCGCTCTCCATGTACCAGCAGTAAATTGGTCGAACAACTTTGGAGGGAATGGGATTTCCCGATATTTTTCTTTCTCCGTCTTATCGAGTATAAAAGGCGACTGGATGACTTTGATGTCACATTCTCTAGCGATATCGAGCAACCATTTTGTATTTGTAAGAGGTTTGCGGGACAGTGAGGATTTAATCACTTGTGTTCGGGCGAAGTTTGAAAATCACCTTTAAGAACGTAGGTTTGTTAGGTGCGGCGCATTAAAAAATTTGGTGGTGCGTCGGGAACTATGTATAGTTGTTAAGTAATTGTATATTAACAATATGTTTTATTATAAATGATCGAGTTGTTACTAAGAGTGTTACAAACAAAGCAAGTCACTGCTAAAAAATCAGTTTTGATTTTTGGATTATTTTCTCTTTTGAAACTTTTTAATACCTCTCTACACTGGAAAATTACAGTGAGGGTGTTAGGAGTCCAAATGGTGAATCTGGCAAAATGTGGCAGAATTGCAATAAATGTAGTAAATTTAAGGTCATAGAACATATATTGAACCGGAATGCACATGTATAAAGCAGAGAAAGTTGCTCAAATGGCGGCGTTTTTCCTAGCTAAACGTGGTGGCACTATGGCTCACGTTAAACTCATGAAATTGCTCTATATCGCAGATCGTAAGTCGATAGAAGAGTACGAGTACCCCATTAGCTATGATTCTATGTCGTCCATGGAATTTGGACCTGTTCTTTCTTCCGCCGTCGACTTGGCTAATGGTTCCATCGCTGATGAAGCATGGTCTTCTTGGGTGTCTCCTATAGAAGATAATGAGGTTTCATTGCAGCGAGAAGATATGGCTGAATCAGACCTTGGAATGCTTAGTAGAGCAGATCTGGCTATTCTTGATCAGGTCTTTGATGAATTCGGAAATGTGGGCCGGTGGGATGTTGTTAGAATGGCACACGAGTTTCCTGAATATAATGATCCTGGGGAGTCATCATACCCGATTCATTATCGTGAGATATTTGAGGCGCTAGATTATAGCGCTATAGATGCTCGAGCTATTGAGTCAGAAATAAACCACCAAAAAGACCTGCATCGATCAAATGCCAGTTAGAGACTAAGATTTAGAGGAAGTACTTCTTGGCCTTTCATATTGGATGTGCATATTTTCAAGAAACCCCGCATGCATTTACACCAGATCGTCACAGGTATGTTGTTCTAACAAACGTAGACGCATTTGATAGTATTGTAGTTGCGACTTTCAGCTCAATAAAAACTACACCTAGTGGGCGGGTCAGAAAGTATGACAAAACTTGCCTAGTAAACCCTGGTGATCATCCGTTTGTTGTACGGCCAAGCTTCATCGAATATCGATTGACCGATTTCGTCATCAAAACCCGACTTGAAGAAAACCTTAGAACTGGAAAGATCGTGCAGCTAGATCAGGACGTGTCTACAGAGCTGCTTGATAGGATTATTGAGGGTGCGATTGTATCTGTTCACACTCCTCAAGATGTAGTTGCCGAGTTACTTAACTGAATTCCATCGGGCAGAGCAGGGTAGTCTTCTCTAATTACAGGCATAAAAAAAGCCCCGACAAGCGAGGCTTCAGTAATTCTTTGTTTGGTTATTTCAGCATCAGCTTTCCATCTTTATCCCTTACAATCTTAGTAGCCACAACCCTTCTAAAATCTTTTTTCTCTTGTTTTTTAAGTGCTTTTTCGTTGTCCGGACTCAAAGGATAGCTGGCAATTTCAAGAGAAGATTTATTCCCATAAAACTTATTCATCTAGTAGCCCTGTATGTGCGTGAGTGAGTTCTGGCTCATTGAGTGATTTAAAACCATGTTTTCGAGTGATTATACCAATTCTAGTACGTCCTCCCACGGTTGCAACTCCGTATTCAAACCTAGCCAATCCAGACTGCGTATTAACCAAGTGGGAAGTGAGATTAACAGCTGTCTGATCAGAAAATCCAGAAGTATTTATCCCGTTCGTCGATCGCCAGTCTAATTGCGCCGCATTCGGCAACTTTAGGTCATTAATGGCTATCTTGGTTCCTGTTTTCGTTTCGTAATCGACCAGAGAGTTTACAAACCCTTGTTGGAGGGACTTGATACTTTCTGCGTATTGAAATTCAATTGAATTTTTCATTTGGTTGGCAACTCCATTAAGAAATCCTTCAACCGCAGTCGATTGCCCTCCCCACGCTGTCCCTCCGCTACCATCCGAATGCACTTTTAAAATCTTATCTTCATGGACATATACTCTATACAATCGAGGAAAACGATCTTTCTTACCGTACCCACCAATTAGGAATTCTAGCCAAGGCTTAAATTGGTTTGGACCCTCTGGGTATATTTCTAGGTATTTTCCTCGAATGAATTTGTAGAAATCGCTGGCGACAACTTTTACGTTGGCTCTAGGTTTGGCCATTGCTTTTTGTTTCTCGAAGAATTCATGAGAAAGATCGCCCATAGAGCGGCCATCTAACTCTGCAACACCTGTCGTAATAGCTGCCACATGTGTATCGTTCTTGTTATGAAGCTCAAACATTTTCATAACACCAGGGGTAACATCAACAACAACCTCTTGAACGTCAGAGAATTTAATATCCGTTGAAAACCCCCCATTACCATTTGGTTTAAGATTGAGCGTAGTCGGATCGACAAAACGTTTCACACTGCTAGCCACGGAATCGCAACCAAAGACTATCGCTTCATGGGTGACTACTACTATGTTTACTGTCACATTGCATCCTTCGGAGTCTGAATGAGACTAAGGTAATCCAGTTTTAGCATAAACTCAACATGATCAAAATACGTACAATAGAGAGGTTTGCGGGACAGTGAGGGTTTAATCACTTGTGTTCGGGCGAAGTTTGAAAATCACCTTTAAGAACGTAGGTTTGTTAGGTGCGGCGCATTAAAAAATTTGGTGGAGGCGTCGGGAATTGAACCCGAAGTTTTCATAGTAATATCATGCTCTTATGTTTGATTGTGTCCATTTTGTGTCTTAACTCAATTGTTTGTTAGACCTGCCGAAATTTGAAATTATATACTGTGTTGTTTTGAAAGATTGTTCAAGTGAAATATGTAGTGTCAGCATGAATTTCGCCTTAAGGCATAATTCCTTAATGAAAAACGTTGCAGCAAACGGGCACAAGCCGTCGCTCGACAAATGATTAGTGCTTAAATTAACCGGTACTGTCGAATTTAGAGAGCAATTTCCTGCACAACAATTTTTCATACTTTTAATTAGTCTAATGACATCAGACCTTCATCTTTTAGGAATTGTTCGCAAGTTGGTATTACAAAATCTGGAACTAAATCATACTTGGTAAAATTTAAGTAATAAATGCTATCGTTTTCAACATGAAATTGTTCGTCTATATACTTGATTAGCGAATCATTCCTTATTTTTGATCTAAGATTACAAACTGACAAAATTACTCTAAATATTTGCAATTTGAAATAGGTGCTGTCTTCAGATGAAAATTGATCCAACAAGCCTTCTTTTGTGAAAAAATTATTGGAGTATTGCGTGTATGAAAAATCTGAAATGAATTTTTTAATAAAACTTTCTGCTTCGTTCACTTCACTTGAATTCATTTCAGAATCATTTCGATATGTGGGCTTAACTTTTCCGTGCAAAAGAGAAGAAATAACATTATAAGATACATCATCTCCAGTATTGCTATTGGTGTGTTCAAGTAACTTTCTTATACATGTGAATCTATGTATGGGATTTAAGGAGTCGTTCTTCGCATTTTCTGATAAGAGGATAGGCAAGGAAACAATATCGGATTCCTCAATTTCTTCTATATCAATTTTCCCGGCGTTATTTCTCATGTAGTTGGCACGAACGGCTTGTTCAATTGGTTTTCCAACAGAAATAAAATCAATAACAGGCTGAAAATCATGGGTAGGCATCAATACGGTTTTTCTAAAGAAGCTATTTTTACTCTGGATATTGGCGAACAACCTATTGATAATTGCATATTTCTTATTTGTATCAAAAGAGGATATCGGGTCATCGACAACTATTACGCTGGGGTTATGACTTAAAGCGTAGTGCATGAAAAGAACAAGCGCAAAAGCGTTTCGTTCTCCCCAGCTAAGATGTTTGGTAATATCAGCAACAAGAACGCCATCTATTTCTTTGTCAGCACGATATTTTAGAATCGTTTGAGTTTGAGTTGCGCTTATGTGTTGAATGTCTAATTCATAGGTGATTCCGGCAATAAACAAAAAATCGTTAATGTCCTTTACTGCTTTTTTAGTCGCTGTACCAATATAACCGGTCAATTCACCAATATTCTTTTTCAATGCCTCTGTTTCTTTTAGCAGCGACTCTACTTCTTTATTAATAGATTTAACAAGATCGCTGACCTTCTCACTATTGAAAATTTCAAGCGCTGAAGCGTCAATTTGTAAATTTGTTAATTGTTCCTCAAGCTTTGAAATATCGTCTTTTTGCGCAACATAAGAATTGAATTCTATGACACTTTTTACTTTGCCTATTATGAAGTTTAATTCGCTGTAAAATTTGTTAATCCACAATGATATTACAGCTTCATCTTTTAGTTCTCTTATGCACTTATTGAGTATTTCGGTTTTTTCTGGGTTCATGTAATCTTTCACAGAATCGAAAAAGGACATCATTTCAATTATGCTTTTTACGCCTGATTTGGAATATGAGTTAGAGAAAACATCTTTTTCCATCTGGTAATCAGTTTCTAGATCATCAGCACAAAAAGGACAAATATCGTTGTCGTCAAACTTCCCTCCTTCATTTTTCCAACCAACCCAGTCGATGTTATAATCTTGTGACATCAAGGGTTGGAACTTTTTTATCTTTTCAGGCAATGTAAAAATGCTTTGGGAATTCGTTAAGTTTTTCATCAAGCCAACTTTTTTTATTTGGCCACCTGTTGTTAAAGTGAATTTTTTCAAAACTGATTCACCAACTCGAAATAATTCTCCTAGATTTTCAAAAGTTTCTGGGTCGAAATGTATTTTTGACAGCTTTTCGTTAATTGCAGTCTGTAATTCATCGTATCTCGGTGATTTAATGAATATGTTAAATGCACCATGTATCACCTCATTTTTATTAAAAACGATAGTATTTACAAACTCCTCATTAAACAGAAGTACGTCATTTAGCTCTTCGCTCAAAGTACCAGTCGGTTTGACATCACCGTTAAATGGTTTAAGAGACTCTAATTCTTCGCCTTTTGAAAGTAGCTCAAAAGCTTTGCCAATGGTTGACTTTCCTGTTCCATTCATTGCGTAGTAAATGTTGAGTGTGTCTTTTTCTAGGGAAATATCACATTTTGAAATGTTGTTACAGTTTTCGAGTTTTAATGTGATCATAAAAGCCTCTTTTTCGTAAGGTATAACTATAGTGTGTTATTTTGAATGAGCTGTATCCGACATACCGTTCAGTTGAATTGAACAGCTCATGATTCAATTGCTAGTTCGTTGGTTATTGATGCTGGCTATTACTTCGCAATGATTTGATAATCGCAAGAGAAAGGTCTCTATGCTGGTTTGAGCACTTACATCTTCGTAATCTCCTTTTGCATGGTTCTCGTTCGGCGCTGCAATTATAGAGGCTGCTGTATACAAGTCTTTTCTAACGAGTCGTTTGCACAATTCATCGTATCGAGCCAAATATGATATGCCATCAGTTCTTGGATACTTACCGCTATTTTGGAGTTTGTATGTTTTGTTTCTTTCGTTTTCGTTTAACAAGAATCCTGGCATCACAGGAAAGAAATTCATATTGATTTTTGGTGTTTTCAATGTCTTCTCGCTTTTTTCTACGAGAATTAGATAACCAGTAAAAACTTCCGCATCTTTGCCAAAGGCCGATTCTTCAATAGCTGCCTTAAGATCAATGCTACTTCCCAATACCTCTTCTGATCTATTGTTGAAGTTATTTCCAATCGAGCCAACTTGTGATTTCAACTCAATCGCTGCTACTAATTTTTTGTCGCTGATCACTACTGCATCCCATGATTTATGAGGCCGGAAAAAACCGGGAAGTTCGGAGGTGTACTTCCCAGTGAATACCTCAGCATTTTCCAGTCCACTCTTCTGGACTACTTGTCGAATTATCTCTATAAATGAATCAAGAGTTTTTCCTCCTTGTACACCGGTACCTCCATCTCTAACAGCCCAAAAATTACTAACAGCCTTTCGGACAGCCTCATCTATCCAATCCATTTCCATCGATTAATCACCTATTAGCTCTGATTCTTCTTCGTTTAGTTTATATATTTTGCAAGTTAATTTTTTCGCTAGAGGAATATTTTCTTGTTCTCCAGCCGTTACTAATTGCGCTCTAATTTCCAAGTCAAGGCCGTTCCATTCAGGAATTCGAATTCTTCTAAGGTGCTGAGCTTGGAAGCGTAAGAAACCACTTGCGACTTTGGTTGTGTATGTTTCGACAAATAGTTTGCCTATACCAGAGATTAAGACTGCTTTTAACGCGTGGAGGTCCCATGTATTAGAGCAGATGTAATAAATGGAATTGTTGGGGTGATAGTTTCCTGCATCATGGAGCACAGTGAGCTTGTCTTGTATATCTGGGATAAGAAGTTTTTGTGTTTTTGCTCTTTCTGGATATACCCTGTCTATTGTCTTAAACCAGTTTTTTGGTGATGACTTTGCGATGTGTCTTTTTGAAAGGGCTTCGCGATGCTGCTGGAAATAGTGGTTGAGCTTTGGGAAATGATCGAGATTGATCATGCCGCTCTGATCATATGTGTTAATAATACATTTGGAGCTTGGTTTAATTTTACCGCTTCGAATATCTGCTGATGTGATGAGCGGAATTTTTCGGGAATCTTCTATCTCAAAACCTTCATCTACAACAAAAACTTTGTTGTTTCCTGTCGCTGCTCCGATATAGACTCGGCAGCCAGTTTTTTCAATAAGTGCAAAATTGCTTTCTAGCTTGCGGATAAGGGCTAGCCTATCAACGCAACCTAGTAACCACGGGTGAATCCCGTTTGTTATGTCATTTCTTATTGAAATATAAGGCGGGCAAGGTCTATGGTCCTTGAGAGCGGTTTGAACGTTATCTATAAGATTGTTGTCGATTTTTATGTTTTGTACAACTACTGTCCCGCATTTCTCAGATTTAGAAATTTGTGTGATTGCAGGATAGGTCAGAACATTTTCTTGAAAAGGATTTTGTTCATATTGGTCGACATATAAATCCAAATTATAATTGTTGTCGATTAGAGCTCTTAATTTTCTTCCGTACTGATTTTTAGTCCACCGGTCTGTGCATATGAAAGATAGTCGACCGCCTTTCTCTAAGAGTGACAATGATTTTTCAAAAAACGCCACATATATATCTGCACGATCGCTCATCGTTGAAAAGCGTCGGCGATATTCTTCGAGGATCTGTTTTGGTATATTTTCTACTCTAATATAAGGCGGGTTTCCGATGATATGTGAAAACTCTTGGTCAACATTCGCAAACAGGAAATCTTTGTTGATCAACCAGAATTTTAGGAGTGATTCGATTTCCGATCCTGTGTAGTAGTCTATGAGAATATTTTCGAGTTTCCTCTTAGTTTCTTGAATGTTAGTTTCAACAAGTTCAAATGCTCTAAATCTATCTCTTAATTGATTAACTGATGGTTTTTTATCAGCAACTTTAATTTCTTGACAAAGAGCTTGAACCATAGCTACAAGGAATTCACCATGCCCGCAAGATGGCTCAAGGACTTTTGTGTTTTTATCGAGTAACTTTCCTTGCAACCCCATAGTCGAAATCATGAACTGGACTATCTCTGGGTTTGTGAATATCTCACCTTTGTTGCTCTCGGAGGCTTCCCATGTCTTAAGGGCTTTATTGAGTTCCGTATCTTCAAAAATTTGCAATTGGGTTGGCAAAATAAACTTCTTTGTACTATTTGTTTGAAGAGGATATTAGCATAGCGTTCCAATCAAATTCGAAATTCTGTAGGAATAACCTTTTCCATTCTTTGAACAAAAGGGGCATATTGAAGGTTGTCGATTTCAAAATGACTTAACAATAGGTACTGAGTGATGTTTTTGAAGTCCCTATATGGTCCAGCGCGCTTGATCATCAGCATTCAACGGGCTTGAATTAGTATTGGAAGTTTGGCCGTGATCTTTGTGAGTCTCTTAAGTCGTTGTGGATTCGGCATCGCTACATTTTGTAACTGAGCTATTTCGATCCAAGCATCTGGTTGCTCGTAAAGTATACTGTTAACAGGAATAATCTGATGTTTTTGTAGGATTGATCATGCAAAATGATAATCACCACACAATTGTGTGGTAGCCGGACACTGATGATGTAATGACTTTGTTTGATGCCAAGGAAATTATTCCATGTAGTTCGCGCCGTATTTAGTGTTCGATCCATCGAGCATAATTTTTATGAATTTGACTGCTGTCAACGTGCCCCATCTGTTTTGCCAGCCAGAGGACGGAGACTTTTTCTATTGTGAGTTTGCGCGACGCATAGGTATGACGAGCTTGGTATGGCTCTCGTTTTGGGATACCAAGCTTTTCAAGCGCGGGATACCAGTGAGTTATCCTTAATGCTTTGCCATCATTCCATGCTTTTCCTGTTCTAGGGTTTACGAAAATGGTCGGTACGTTTTGTGTTAGTTTTAATTGATCTTGTAGTGCTTCTATTGCCTCTTTTGATAATTCTACAGTCCTTTTCCCTGCCTTTGATTTTGGTGGCTTGATACGGCCCCTTACTTTAGCTCTTTCTACATAAATTAGTTTTCTTGGCTTGTCAAAGTCATCCCACGTTAGGGCTATTAATTCAGAAGTTCTTAAGCCGGTATAAAATGCGATAGCAAAATAGTTTCTGACGGGACGTGTCAACTCGCAAAGTATTCGTGACACTTCTTGGTCATTAAACGGTTTTGGCTCTCTGGTTTGTAGTTCTGGTAGCTTTAAGTTAGCCGTGGGATTAATGTTTATTCTCCCAGCCTGCATTGCTTCTCCATACACCGACATTAATGGACACAGAGTATTTCTTATTGATTTAGGCGAAAGATTGTAAGCGATCAAAGAAGCACATTCTACTCAATCCCATCTAAATATAGTTAACTTCTCGCCCCTAAATCAAACTAGAGCAAGCGATGAAAGTAACCCCGA
>JAESSY010000153.1 GCA_016763855.1 Pseudomonadales bacterium | reverse complement strand
TTCAATAAAAATGGATCAATCTCTTTTTTATAACTGTTATGGCTTCCAATAAATTGAATTTCATTCAGCATAAGCTCTCCCTCAGCGAGGGACGGCCAGGCAATCGAAAGGCATAGTATTAAACACGCATATCGCAATCCCATGCATTGAGACCTATGTTTGTTTCGAATAACGCTCCTTCTTATATTCATATTTAACCTAATTTTTGAAAGAGGCTACAAAAATGGTAGTCTTATCTCAACTAATTTATCGAAATTTATCCTAATGAAAAAAATAATTTTACTGATCGTCCTTCTAAGCAACTCCACACTCTTCTGCCAAACTGTATGGGGAGAAACAGAACTTGAGGTCTTGGGTGCTGCTGAGAATAAAAAATACAATCTACCTTTCTCCGAAGCTGTGGCATTCGGTGACATTCTTTTTCTGTCGGGCCAAATCGGTATGAAACCTGGTGAGACTGCACTGGTGCCTGGTGGCGTGCAAGCCGAAACTCGGCAGACCATGCTAAATATCAAGACAATCCTCGAAAAATATGGTTCCAGCTTGGAGAAAATTATCAAGTGCACGATCTTTCTCGGCAACATGAGCCAATGGGCTGAAATGAATATTGCTTACATAGAAGCACTCGGTGACCATCGACCAGCTAGAAGTGCATTGGGCGCAAATGGGCTGGCTTTAAATGGCAGCGTTGAAATCGAATGTATTGCAGCGAGGTGATACTTCACTTTTGAATATGCTTACAAACCCAATACCAACTTCGCAATGATATTGTGCTGAACTTCACTCGATCCTCCGGCAATCGTGTAGCCCCGATGATGAAATAATCCGTTGGCAATCATATCCGCATAATCCGGGCCAATTGGATCCCTTTCCGCTTGAACAGAATCAAGGGGTAGACCGTAATATGTAACGACCTCGAAGAGCAAACAATCCATATCCTGTATGAGCTGACTACCTTTTAATTTCAACATTGAGGGCTCAGCACCTATGCTACCGCCGGAATCAAAACGAGACAGTAAACGCAAAGCGGTTGCGTCCAGTGCTTGAAGCCTGATGTCTAGCATAGCAAGTTTTTGTTCGACCGCTGGGCCAAGATCACTGCCCTGCTGAATTTCTTGACGAATGATGTCAGTTACTCGTCCCAGTAAACGTCTATTTTCTGCCACTCTAGAAACCATCAAGCGTTCGTTACCTAAAAGATTTTTTGCGACGGCCCATCCTTTGTTTTCTTCCCCGAGACAGTTTCCTTTAGGCACCCTCACATCGTCAAAAAAAACCTGATTCCAAAGGCGTCGTCCGTTAAAAGCCAAAATCGGTTCTATGAGAATACCAGGAGATTTCATGTCCACAAGCAAAAAACTGATACCCAATTGTGCCTTGGTTTCTATATCCGTCTTTACAAGAATGAAAATCATATCGGCTTTTTCTGCGGCACTTGTCCAAATTTTGGATCCAGTGACGATATAGTCATCACCATCACCCACCGCCTGCGTTCTTAATGAGGCAAGATCAGAGCCAGCCTGAGGTTCGGAATAACCCTGACACCAGCTTTGATCCGCATTTAAAATTTTTGGTAAATATTCTGCTCGTTGTTCTGTTGTCCCATACTTGGCAATGGCTGGTCCCACCATATTAAAACCAAAGCCCTGAAGCGTTGGTGCATGTGCTTTACGCATCTCGATATCAAACAGATGCCGCCTTATCATTGACCAGTCTTGCCCACCACACGCTTCCGGCCAATGAGGCGCAGCCCATCCTTTACTGTTCAATGAACGAGTCCAGCTCACTTCATCTTCCTTGTCCACGTAGTAACCCAACTTGACCCTTTCAGCAACGGCAGGATCAAGATTGTTTTGTGTAAAGGTGCTGACTTCTTCCCGAAAGAGTCTATCTTCATTGTTAAGTTTGATTTGCATGGTTTTTCTCTACTTACGCCTTGGTTTTTTTATTCAATACATTGATCTATGTTAGAACAACTAAGCTATGCTCAACATAAGAACAGAAACCACTGAGTGAAATCAATGGTGAATGTGACCAAATGAAGAACTTGTATGAGAATTAATTATCGCAATGCTGTTGCCTACCTCTTGCTTGTTGCGGGAGCTATCATGACCATCTGGATTGGATGGTCTCTAGGCAGAGCCTATTTGACCCACGACTGGCCACAAACAGAAGCGGTTATTTATCAATCATCATTGGTATATACAACATCAACACCCAATCAAAAATATTTTACAGTAGCGCTACAGTATCAATACAAAGTAGAAAACCAACGCTATAGCAATCGAAGCATCTATCTAACAGACTTACCATTTCTTAAACTAGAAGAAGCAGAAAAACTGCTTGAACACTATGCGATTGGCAGTATTCACAAGCTTAGTTACAATCCGTCTTTTCCAGAGGATTCAGTTTTGAAGCCCGGCACATCAAACATTTTGCTATTGCTGGCGGCACTGACTATCCTCTTTCTCTGCATCGGTTTAGCTGCTCGAAAGAAATAGATTTGAGAAATAGAAGGTAAAAAAGAGGATACGAGAACTATGAAGCAATAGCTGGTTCATTGGATATTCTCTCGAGCACAGAGTTTACCCAACCCATCATCGGGCAGCTTGCGCAAAATTGGTATCGAACCAAACCTGATGAAGCCCTTGAATAGGCTTCATTCAGACCTGACGGAGAAGGCAAGTACAATGGAATTTCAACTATCGCACAAATGATGGGCCGAACAGATCCAGAGGCAGCGCTTAAGTTAATTAAAGACTTACCCATTCAGCGACAAGAACAGGCGAGAATAAATCTCGCCTATACAATGATAGGTATCAATCCATCTCGAGTTGAAGGTATTATTCGGAACTTAAAGCTTGATGAAAAAAGTGCGGAAAATGTTCGTCTTGCTCAACTAGGCTATTAGAGTCTTGTCTGCACGAAAAGAGATTTAGTATGTTCGATGCACGAATCAGGAAATATATTGACCAGCCCCTCAATAGACTCGCCAGATTTTTTATTGCGAAAGGCATATCTGCGAATCAGATAACCATCACTAGCTTTTTCATTGGCATGAGCACCCTCCCATTGCTTGCATTCCATCACTATTTAATTGCCCTGGTTTGCATTCTAATTAATCGACTAGGAGATGGCCTTGATGGCGCTATCGCAAGACAAACAAAAACAACCCATACGGGTGCTTATCTGGATATCGTATTAGACTTCATATTTTATTCAGGTGTCATTTTCGGCTTTGCGCTTGCGCAGCCACAAAATGCTGTCTACGCCGCCTTGTTAATATTTAGCTTTATTGGAACGGGAAGCTCATTTTTGGCTTTCGCAATATTTGCTGAAAAATTGAATTTGCAATCAAGCGCACAAGCGGGGAAATCCTTCTATTATCTCGAAGGATTAGCTGAAGGAACTGAGACAATTCTAGTTTTGTGCGCTATGTGCCTCTTCCCTCATTTCTTTTGGGTATTAGCACTTGGGTTTTCAGTGATATGTATCCTCGCTACAATTATAAGAGTGTTGAAGAGCATAAAGCTCTTATCCAGCTTATAGACAGCCTGCGATCTACTTGTTAGATGACCTTTCTCTTTTCTAATCGTCTAATGAGATCTGCTAAAGTTTTATCTGTTGTGGACTTGCTAAATGACTCATTCAGTATATTGCTTATCTCTTTATTCATAGACGTATTATTTGATTTCGCTGCTCGCTTAATCTTACGATGTAAACTAGGGGGTAATCGCAATACGAATTTAACTTGTTCAACATCAGCCACGGTAAATCTCCAATCCTTGCAAATAGCGGGTGAAAACACAGTATAATAGACCTGCGTAGCCAAACTTTGTATGAAATAACTTACATTAGTATTGAGTATGTATTCCGACATCAATCCAATACCAACACAGCGTATCTAATAGGAATAGACCCATAATTGAAACGCGTTAATCGACATCAAATAGTCCTCATTGCTTGGCCGATTATTTTGTCCAACTTGTCTACCCCCCTGCTAGGCATCGTTGATACTGCGGTCATTGGCAATCTAGGTAATCCCGCATTGATAGGCGCTATCGCAATAGGCAGTATCATATTTAGCTTCGTCTATTGGGGTTTTGGCTTCTTGCGCATGGGTACAACAGGACTCGTTGCCCAGGCCTTCGGTGCCTCAAATAGCACCGAAGCCAGTGCTGCATTTTATCGTGCAGCCTTGTTAGGTATTATTCTTGGATTTATGATACTGGCATTTCAATACCCTCTTGCAGTGCTTTCTTTTGAACTTTTTAGTGGCAGTCAGGAAGTCGAATCTAACGCCAGAATCTATTTCGATATCAGAATATGGACCGCGCCAATAAGCCTTTGCCATCTTGCCATTATTGGTTTTCTCCTCGGGCAACAGGACACACGATCAGTCCTTTTAATACAGCTCGTCCTAAATGGCACAAACATCGCTCTAGATCTTCTGTTTGTAACGGGTTTTTCTTGGTCGGTATCAGGGGTCGCGTGGGCGACCGTTATCTCAGAAGTATTGGCCTTTTCTTTGGGCATTTTTATCATCTCTTCTCGGCTAGAGCGAAAAATATCAATAACCGACCTTTTCAACTTTGAAAAATTACGGATTATGCTGGCCGTCAATCGCGATATTATGGTGAGAACGCTATGTCTGATATTTGCATTTGCATGGTTTACAAACAAGGGCGCTCAGTTTGGTGATATCACCCTGGCTGCTAACGCGATTTTGATGCAATTGGTCACCTTTTCTGCCTTCTTTCTAGACGGATTTGCTCTAACAGCAGAAACACTTGTAGGCGCCGCCGTGGGTGAACGCAACAAAGAAAAGCTAGATACGACAATCCGCCTTTGCACTCAACTTGGGCTGGGAACAGCAATCATGTTATCCCTTTTGTACTGGTTTACTGGCACTTGGTTTATTTCACTTATGAGCAATGTCGATTCCGTTCGACTAGAAGCTGGAGAGTATTTAATATGGGTCATTCTCGCCCCAGTTTTATCAGTCTGGTGCTATTTATTGGATGGTATATTTATCGGCGCGACGAGAACAGTAGAAATGAGAAATGCTATGATCATTTCTCTCATTAGCTTTCTCGGAGCATGGTATCTGAGTGATCTCATCCTTTGGCAAGCAGCCAAAAATCATGGTCTTTGGGTATCCCTGCTGATCTATTTTATTATAAGAGCGCTCGCGCTTAACTATTACTTACCACGACTTCGTCGCTTAGAAAGCTATGGCGGTAAGTCTTAGGGAAATTGTAGTACGAGAGCCGCTATCAAGAAGGTAAGAAGGTTTCAAATTCTACTTTGCGAGAAGCTCAAGATACTGTTTTAATTCTCCAGCATCCAAAAAGTTTGAATAAAAATTTATGCAATCTAGCTAGTTCCTGTCCGAAAAGTATTTAGCGATTAATTTACCGCCACATTATCGTTTTGTTAGCGCATAAACCCCTGTTGTTTGCTATAATGTAAGTTCTTGAATCCAAACAATAAAACAACCATCAGGGGG
>JAESSY010000152.1 GCA_016763855.1 Pseudomonadales bacterium | reverse complement strand
TTACCAAGTGGTTTAAAGAAACGGGTTTATAGCGCGAAGTTTGTTTTTAAAAACAGACTTCGCACCTTTCTGGAATCTAGCGTTTTTTCCTTTTGTTCTTCTTTGTTTCTTTCAATTCAGCTTTTCGGATCATTTCAGCTTCAACTTCAATGTTTTCTTTTTCAATCATCTGGGGAGTTTCAAAGGTAATGCCACCTAACTTTCCTGATCTCAATTCATTAAGCAAAATGCTGCTGACTTTTTCAAGA
This sequence comes from Pseudomonadales bacterium, assembly GCA_016763855.1. Lineage (GTDB taxonomy): Bacteria > Pseudomonadota > Gammaproteobacteria > Pseudomonadales > Azotimanducaceae > JAHRVQ01. Next base: position 8,808 of record JAESSY010000152.1, on the reverse strand, counting down.
TCGACTTGGCCACCTCCTCTTAAACATCCTCGTCTAGCACCGAGTAGCTCTAAAAATGCTAATTCAGAATCAGGTATTTCGTCTATCTCAAATCTTGCAGAAAGGCGGGAAGGGTAGTGTTTGATCAAATAATCCGCAGCATAAAATGCCACATCGACATGACTCATTGCTGTGTCTTTGATAGCTCCTGTCACAGCTAATCGGTAGCCACTATTTTCGTTGTGTATCTTAGGCCATAAGATTCCGGGGGTATCCAACAATACTATACCGTTGTGAAGATTGATTCTTTGTTGGCCTTTGGTCACTGCGGGTTCATTTCCGGTCTTAGCGATTGTCTTCCCCGCAAGGGCATTAATGAGAGTTGATTTACCCACATTAGGAATGCCCGTGATCATCGCAAGAATATTTTTAATCCCCTTGTTTTTCCCCGGTACTAACTTTCTACAGAGCGCGGTTACTTTTTGCGCTTTATCCGTTTGCTCGAGTGTCGTTAAAAGTGTTTTAACATTGCCTTCCTTTTCAAAATGCTTTTGCCATAAGCTTGTCATGTCAGGGTCTGCCAGATCTGATTTGCTTAAAATTTTTATACAGGGTTTGTCTTGTCGTAGTTTTGTGATGGCTGGGTTTTCGCTACTGGATGGAAGGCGCGCATCCAAAAGCTCGATGACAAGATCAACTTCTGGTAACACCTTCGCCATTTCTTTGTTGGCCTTATACATGTGGCCTGGATACCATTGGATTGCCATAACTTACTTCTTAATGAGTCTAATACCATTGTTTTCGATCTTGAGGGCGCCTTGTTTATAGAGACCACCAATGGCTTTCTTAAAGGATTTTTTGCTCATACCAAGCTCTTTAGTGATGAGCGTCGGATCTGATTTGTCATGAAGTGCGGCAAAACCGTCGTGGGATTCGAGATAGTGAATAACTTTTTTACTATAGCCATCGCGTGCTTGCTGGCTATTACCAAGGTTCAGATCGAGCTTGCCATCGGGCCGAATGTATTTGATAAATCCCGTTCGATACTCACCGAAGCTGAGTCTTTCTTTTACTTCATTTCTATATAGAACCCCCCAATGGCTATTATTCACGATAGCCTTAAAGCCAAGATCAGTTGTGTTGGCAATGATGAGCGACACTTTTTGTCTAACATGAAATTCGTGGGGTGTGCCATCCTTTAAAAACTTTTCAATTTTTGAGGATGCGACGATACGGCCGTCAGCCTTATTCAGATATAGATGTACTATATAGACTCGACCAAGTTCCATTTTTCTGTGTTGCTCTCCAAATGGAACGAGGATGTCCTTGTCCAGACCCCAATCAAGAAATGCACCAACTTCATTTACAGCCACAACTTTGAGATAAGCGAAGTCGCCTACTTCTGCTTTCGGGGAGTCCAGGGTCGCGATAGGTCTATCTTCTGAGTCAAGGTAGATGAAAACCTGTAAGTTGTGCCCGACCGAGATATCTGCCGGACATTGGTTTTTAGGTAGTAAGACCTCGCCGAGATCATCAGCAGTAAGGTAGGCTCCGAAATCGACGATCTTACTAACAGGTAATACATAGGTGTTGCCGGGGGTGATCAAGAGTTTGGTCTCTACGTTTTCTGAGAGCGTATTATACAGTGATTAGTAGTGTTCGCTCGTTTTCAATCTGCTAATTTTCAATCTACTAACATTAAGCCCGTGAAGTCCTTCAAACCAATTCCTTTTAGTCGTAGGGATTAAAGGCGAAAATGACACTGATACCAAAACTGACAGGATCTGACTGAAAAACGTATGTGACATCAAGGAAGGCTTGTTGAAGAAGACACCCGTTGAACCGTCGCCAAAAGTTCCGAGTAGCGTAAGAACCAAAGGCGAGGGTGAAGCTGTCGTTATGTGTTTTCTATTTTCACTAAGGGTATGCCTTTCTTATGCGATTGCTTATCTTTAGACAGCGTGGAGTTAAATGTATCGCTATATATATAAATTTCAATGTAACGAGCCAAGTTGAAAGCGGAATTAAACTGATATGGCGCTTCTGGCGTTGATTGTTAAGTACTTTTCTTAATCTAGGTTGATTCAATTATTCTTCTTGGCAAAATATTTCGTAAATAGCCGTGATCAATGTCGAGGCAGCCCCTTCACTTAAAGCATAGTACACAACCTGCGCTTCTCGCCGTGAACTCACCACATTTTCATGGCGCATTCTGGCAAGGTGTTGGGAAACCAAGGACTGGCTGATACCTATGGTCCTGGAAAGGTAACCTACTGATTTCTCCATGACCTTAAGCTCACATAAAATCATGAGGCGGTGTGGATGGCCTAATAACTTCATCATATTGCTTGCACGGGTTGCGGATTCATGCATTTTTTCTAAATCCATGAGTGGACCTCTGTTGTGGATGACTATTTCTGGTAAGTGATGTTCCAAATTGCTAGCGCAATTAGTACATAAGGATTTTATAATATACTAAAGTACAATAAAAAAATGTATTATTGATTTAAATTCGTGGGTCTGTACTGAGATTGATTTATGAGCAGGATAGTAAAAGCAGCTTCCAGCGGTGATAAATTTAAAAAGGGTGTGGCTTCAAAACCTTTGCATGAGCCCACTCTAGAAGAACGTAGAAAATTTTTGCTTGGGGGGCTTGGATTAATGGGCGGGGCGGCGGCGAGCTCTTTAGCGATGGTGCCATCTGCAAATGCATCAAATTTACCGCCAAACCTGCCTTCATGGTCAAAAAACCTAGGAACGGGCGTAGTAACTAATCCCTATGGACAACCTTCAAGATTTGAAGCCAATGTAAAGCGCCGTACAGTCGATTGGCTTACAGCTGACCGAATTGCATCCATCAGCTTTACGCCGCTCGCAGATTTAAAGGGCATTATTACACCCAGTAGTGTTGTATTTGAGAGATATCACGCAGGGTTACCTGAGATTAACCCTAATGAACACCGACTTATGATCCACGGTATGGTGGATAGACCGATCATCCTCACAATGGATGATCTAATGCGGTTCCCGTCCACCAGTATGATTCGTTTCTTGGAGTGCCCAGCTAACGGCGGAATGGAATGGCGTGGTGCTCAAATGGACAGAGTCCAATTTACACATGGCATGTTAGCGTGTTGTGAATGGACCGGCGTCTTACTGTCAACACTCCTTGCGGAAGTGGGTGCATCAAAGAAAGCCAGCTGGATTTTAGCCGAGGGAGCAGATGGTGCGCACATGAGTCGAAGTATACCCATGGCTAAAGCACTTGATGACACTTTAATTGTCTATGCTCAAAATGGTGAGGCTTTGAGGCCAGAGCAGGGCTACCCGCTTAGGATGATCAATCCTGGTTGGGAAGGAAATACCTGTATTAAGTGGCTACGTCGCTTGGAAATAGGTGACAAACCCTGGTATCAGCGTGAAGAAACATCCAAATACACAGATCTCATGCCCGATGGGACTGCGAGGGAATTTACTTTTGTTCAGGAATGTAATTCTGTTATCACATCTCCAAGTCCTGAAAAGCCCATGCGAGAGAAGGGCAAATACTGGATCGAAGGTCTAGCGTGGTCCGGTCGAGGAAAAATCAAGCAAGTCGATGTTAGTTTTGACGGTGGTGTTTCTTGGCGCGAAACACGATTTACCAGCATTGTCCTGCCGAGGGCTTTAACACGGTTCGGAATCGAGTTTGATTGGGATGGTTCACCTGCTCTTTTACAAAGTAGGGCGATAGATGAAACGGGTTATGTCCAGCCCACCTATGCTCAGCTCCGGACCGTACGTGGAACAAGTTCTATTTACCACAAAAATGCGATCCACACCTGGAAAGTGAACCCTAATGGAGGTGTGGTTAATGTCCAACTTACCTAAGTTAGTTTGTTTTAGCCTTTTATCTTTAAGCTTCTCGTTAATGACCCATGCCGCAGAAAAAGCCGGGTATTATGGGTATGGAAAAGCCGCAAGCCAGGAAGAAATTGCGGGTTGGGATATTGACGTCAGACCCGATGGGATGGGGTTGCCCGATGGGAGCGGATCTGTGGAAGATGGCGAAATGTTGTATGAAGATAAGTGCGCAGAATGCCACGGCAGTTTTGGTGAGGGAGTGGGTCGATTTCCCGTTCTTGCGGGGGGTGAAGGGACATTAACTGATCTCCGTCCGAGCAAAACTGTTGGGAGCTTTTGGGCTCACGCGAGCACACTTTGGGATTATACTCATCGTTCTATGCCATTTACAGAACCACAATCATTAAGCGATAATGAAGTCTATGCTGTTGTGGCTTATGTTTTGTATCTCAATGATCTAGTGGACGATGATTTTGAATTAAATCAGCGTAATCTTGCAGAAATTGAAATGCCTAACAAACCAAACTTTGTTCCAGATCCACGACCTGATGTACAAAATGTTCGTTGCATGAAGGGTTGTAAAAAAGCCAATAGTATTGGTATTGCGTCCTCATCTGTTCCCCTTGATAATATCGAAATGCAAAAGGTAGCGGTAGACGAAAAGGTTACTAGTCCTGGGGAGGTCATATATACCCAGAGCTGTGGGATTTGCCATAAAGGTGGTATTGGTGGGGCACCTATTGTCGGCGAAAAATCCGATTGGAAATCGAGGATATCTGCGGGTATGTTGACTATGAAACAGCATGCGATTAGAGGTTTTCAAGGCAGTACCGGTTTTATGCCGGCTAAGGGCGGCTTTATGAACCTTAGTGATGATCAGGTTTCTGAGGCTGTTGAATTTATGGTGGAGGCAAGTCAATGATCGGGTCTATTTATAAAAAGATAAGTTATAAACAGATAGGTTTTAAGCAGGTAATTATTCTCGGGACTGTCTTGGTGTTTAGTGGAACTGCAATTGCTGAAGAAACCGCAGTGGTTGAGCGAATAAAGCCATTAACTGAGAGAATAAAGCCGTTAGCTGAGAGAATAAAGCAGGGGCAAGCAATTGCCTATGATCGTAATGCTGGAAATTGCCTCTCTTGCCATCTCGTTCTGGGTGCTGAACTACCTGGGAATGTTGGGCCTCCTTTAATTCAAATGAAGCTGAGGTATCCAGACAGAAATGTACTCGCCTCACAAATTTCAGATGCAGCGTTAACGAATCCAAACACGGTTATGCCACCTTATGGCAGACACAATATATTAACTGAGAAAGAAATCGAACTTGTTGTCGATTTTGTACATTCTATATAGAAAACTGGGAGAACAGCGAATGAGTGGTCAACTTTCAAGGCGTCGATTGATGCAGGGCGTAATGTCCTTCCTCGCACTTAGCGCCATACCGATGCAATTATTTGCGCGGGCAAAAGTAGCATTTGAGGCAACTGAAAAAGATATCGTTTACAAAGAATTATTTGGTGATCTACCTATTGTAGAAAGCGCAGACATTAAAATGAAAATTCCAGACATCGCTGAAAATGGTGCCGTTGTGCCGATTACAATTTCAACCGATATCGAAGGTGTAAAATCAATATTTGTTATTATTGATAGTAACCCTAATCCACTTTCAGCCAGTTTTCATATGAGTCCTTCGAGTCCGGCTGATATTTCGGTTCGAATAAAAATGGGGAAAAGTTCTCTGGTGAGAGCGATGGTTAAAACCTCAGACAAGGTTTACATGACTAGTAAAGAAGTAAAAGTAACGATCGGCGGATGTGGCGGTTAAAGGAGAGTAATGATGGCTGTAAAACCAGTAAAAATTAGAGGCAAAATCAAGGACGGTGTTGCAAAAATTAAAGCCTTGATGCCCCATCCAATGGAAACTGGAACGCGTCGTGATGCTAAGGATCAGGTGATTCTAGCTCACTTTATCGAGCAAGTGGTATGTGAGCTAAATGGCAACATCACGCTGACTGCAGAATGGGGTCCTTCGGTATCAAAGGATCCCTATTTCGCTTTCAAGGTGCTCGATGCCAAACCCGGTGATACAGTTAAAATTACCTGGACAGATAATCTGGGTGAATCTTCCAGTGGTGAACTAACACTTAAATAAGGGGTGTATTGGCTAATGAATAAAAGCATGAGTCTTTTAGCTGTAAGTATTTTTCTGGTAGGTGGTTTGAATTCAGTAAATGCAGATCCTGAAGCAGATCGACTGGCGATGAGTGATTTTTACGAGAAGCGTTTTCCTGCGATTGAACTCTCAGCACACAAAGATGGAGTCTATGCCCTAGACGAAGCCAAACGTGAACAGTGGCTAGAAATTGAAGATTTTCCGCCTTATGAGATTGCGGTGGATGAGGGAGAAGCTTTATTTTCGATAAGTTTTGCGAATGGAAAAAGCTATGGTAGTTGTTTTGAAAACAAAGGTATCGGTGTAAAACAAAACTTTCCTTATTTCGATATAGAAAAAGCCGAAGTCATCACATTGGAACTGGCTATCAATCAGTGTAGAGAAACCAATGGTGAATCTGCCCTAGGCTACGGAAGTGAAGAAATGGGTTCGCTTTCAGCCTACATGGCATTTACCTCCCGAGGAAACACCTTTGCGATACAAGTACCTGAAGACGGCATGCAAGCTTATGAAAAAGGCAAACAATTTTTCTATGAACGCAGAGGTCAACTAGATTTTGCTTGTAGTTCCTGCCACCTGGGTTTATCAGGCAATATGCTAAGAGGGGAGGTGTTAAGCGCCTCAATTGGACATGCGACACATTGGCCAACCTATCGATTTAAATGGGAGGCAATCAGCAGCTTACATAAACGCTTTGCCGGTTGTAATGGACAAGTTGGCGCAGAAGGATTGCCTCAGCAAAGTGAATCTTATCGTAATCTTGAATATTTCCTCACCTATATGAGTAACGGTATGGAACTTAATGGCCCGGCGAGTAGGAAGTAAAGCGATGAATAAACGCATTAAATCTTTGATATCAATTTGTATGATTACGCTTCTTGCGGCTTGCGGTGATTCTGGTAATCAGGTAAAGAGTGCAGAACGTGGTCAAGCGCCTCAAGAAAACACCGCGCCAAAATCGAGTGTTGCTGAAATAATAGCGGAAGCTGAAAAAGTTTATGCGGCGGCAAAAGAGAGAGAACATGCTTGGACGATTACTAGAAAGCACATTAAAAAAGCAAGAGAAGCATTGTCCGCCGGACATACTGAAGCTGCATTGGAATCTGCTGAACGTGCGCTTAGCACCGCTCAAGCATCTTTGATTCAAGCCAAAAGAGAAAGTGTCGCCTGGAAAGAGAGGGTGCTAAAAACTTCAAGCTAGCGCAATTTTTGTTAAGAAACTTTCTGGGTAAATCCAATAAATAGACGGTGTGAGTTAGCCATGACAATGAATCGTCGAGAGTTTCTCGATATCTTAGCTAAAACTTGGGTTGCCGCGACAATATCTGGCTGTACAACAATGCGTCCTGCAAAGGAAGGTCAACTCTATGATTTGATGCCCTTTGGTGAAGCTCGAATTCTTCATATTACTGATACCCATGCTCAACTCCATCCTGTTTTTTTCAGAGAGCCCAATGTAAACCTCGGGGTTGGGGCTGCCCGAGGTCGTTTTCCCCACAGAGTCGGAAAGAATCTACTTGATGCCATCCCCTCTCTGGGGAGTATGGAACGGCATGCTTTTACTTATCTGGATTTTACCGAGGCCGCAGAGCGCTATGGTCAGGTGGGTGGGTTTTCTCATATTGCGACCCTAGTCAAGCGATTACGATCTGAAGCTCATGGATCTTTGTTGTTAGATGGGGGAGATACCTGGCAAGGCTCGGGAACAGCTCTGTGGACCCGAGGCCAAGACATGGTCGGTGCCTGTAATTTACTAGGTGTTGATGTCATGACAGGACATTGGGAATTTACTTATTTAGAAGAAGAGATTCTCAAAAATGCAGAAATGTTTGCTGGGGAGTTCGTTGCGCAAAATGTCCGCGCAACTGAAGATGCTATGTTTGAAGGTGTCCCGGTTTTTGATGAAGACAGTGGCCATGTCTTCAAGCCTCATGTCATCAGACAAGTCAATGGCAAACGGATTGCTGTCATTGGTCAGGCATTTCCTTATACGCCCATTGCTAACCCCCAACGTTTTATTCCTAACTGGACGTTTGGCATTCAAGATCAAGATCTAAATGAACTGGTTGCGGAAATTCGCCAGAACGATAAACCCGATGCCGTGATTTTGCTTTCGCATAACGGCATGGATGTCGATCCGAAATTGGCTAGTCGTGTCAGTGGGCTGGATTTTATTATGGGTGGGCATACACATGATGGTGTTCCGGTACCGATTGAAGTTAAGAATGCAGGTGGTACAACAGTCGTTACTAATGCTGGCTCAAATGGTAAATTTGTAGCGGTGTTAGATTTAGAATTTGGTCAGACGGGTGTGAGTGGCTATCGTTATCAATTGCTTCCTGTATTTTCAAATCTACTGAGCGCTGATACTGAAATGCAAAACTACATCGATTTGGTTCGCGAACCTTATGCGGCAATCTTAGACGAAGAGCTTGCTGTGACGGATTCATTACTCTATCGACGCGGAAATTTTAACGGTACCTTTGATCAGCTAATCTGCGACGCCTTGATTCAAGAAATGGATGCGGAAGTTGCTCTCTCACCCGGTTTCAGATGGGGCACCAGTATTCTGCCAGGTTCGCCAATCACGATGGAACGACTCTTGGATCAAACCTGTATGACTTACCCAGAAACTTATGTAAGAGAAATGACAGGATCTGAATTAAAACTCATTATGGAAAGTGTTGCGGACAATTTATTCAATGCTGATCCTTATTACCAACAGGGGGGAGATATGGTAAGAACGGGAGGTATGATTTATACCTGCGAGCCGCTTGCTGGCATGGGATCACGTATTTCCGACATGACCTTAC
>JAESSY010000151.1 GCA_016763855.1 Pseudomonadales bacterium | reverse complement strand
GAACTTGCGGCCCTTGGTGATTCCCGCAGGCACCGGAAACGGGATCGGGATCACCGTCGGCGCCGGCGGCAGAGCCGGGATTTCCCACGGCAGCAGATGTGTGAACTCGATTCTATCGGCTTCATCTAGAACCAAAATTTCGACCTGCGAAAAATTGACTGCATTTTGATTGTTAAGGTCAATTAATCTACCTGGGGTCGCGACTAGGATATCGACGCCATGTCGGAGTTTTATCATCTGTGGATTGATTTTGACGCCACCAAACACCACTGCAGACCTTAAGTTTAAGTGCTTACCATAACTCGCAACGCTTTCACCTACCTGTGCTGCTAGTTCTCTGGTAGGTGTGAGAATAAGTGCTCTAATGTGATTGGCTTGAACTCTTGGGCCTGCTGCAAGTTTTTCTAAGATGGGTAAGGTAAATCCGGCTGTTTTACCGGTTCCCGTTTGGGCAGCCGCCATCACATCTGTTCCGGCAAGAACCGCAGGTATAGCCTTTAATTGAATGGGAGATGGCGTATCATAGCCATGTTCGGCAACAGACCTTAAAATAGGGTCTGATAATCCAAGGGATGCAAAAGTCATAGAAAGTATCTGTTGAGTGTAAAAAATGGCGAGTGCTGCGGGCGGGGAGCTTACATGATTTATTAGAAATGTACAGCTTTGATCTAGATGGCCCATTTACGCTAGGAGGAGAAAATTGGGGTTTGAATGGCAATGGAAAAAATACTCGGAACTGAGTCAATCAGAATTATACGAGATCTTGAAGGTCAGACAAGCGGTGTTTGTTGTGGAGCAGAACTGCGTTTATCAAGATATCGATGAACTGGACAAAGAGGCATGGCATCTCTTGGCTTTGTCGAAACTTGATTCTGGGGCATCCGTTTTGGCTGCTTATCTTCGAGTTATTTTACCAGGTTACAAGTACAACGAAGCCGCAATGGGTAGAGTATTGGTTTCCCAAGCTTTTCGCGGAACTGGGTTGGGAAAGGTATTGGTAAAAAAAGGAATGGCCTATCTTGAATCGGAAATTCCAAAGACGGCGATACGGATCTCAGCGCAACAATATTTAACGGAGTTTTATAAAGAACTAGGATTTGTTACTTGTTCAAGTCCATATGAAGAAGATGGTATTCTTCATGTTGAGATGATTAGAAATTCTGAATCTGTAAATTGAGAGTGGCAAAAATGGCGATTTTGGAGTTAGCGATATTAAATATAAAACCTGGTCGAGAAGAAGATTTCAAGCGTGCCTTCGAAAATGCAAAGCAGATTATAATGACTATGTCAGGTTATATCTCCCATGAATTGAAAAGCTGCCTTGAAAATCCCTGCCGCTTTGTACTTTTGGTTAAGTGGGAAAAGCTCGAAGATCATACAGAGGGCTTTCGTGGTTCAAAGGAATATCAGGAGTGGCGGAAGTTGCTTCATCATTTTTACCACCCCTTTCCTGAGGTACAACATTATACTGATATATAGTGTCGAATTTGAGGCTTAGTCTTAGCTTTTTAAGCTTCGTCTAAGGAAATGAGATAAGCCTATGTGAGTGAATGGTTTTTGAAGTAGATTCACTCCCAACTTTATATTGGCTTCTATCCGTATACTATCGTCAGAGTATCCTGATGTAAAAACCACTTTGGTATCTGGTCTGATTTTTTTAAGCATTTTTGCAAGTTCAATACCTGTTCGGGTTTCTGAAAGCATGATATCTGTGAAAACAAGCTCGATATCCTGCTCTTTTTTGAATAGGGATAATGCTTCCTCTGTTGTGGTTGCTCCGACTACCCTGTAGTTAAGTATCTTCAACATTTGGAGATCGAGATCTAAGAGCGCGCGCTCGTCTTCCACAACCAGTATTAATTCCCCATTACCGGATAAAACTTCAGTTTCTTCGACGATACTGGCTGAATTCGGATTGCCTGTCGCGCGTGGAAGAAGCATTGATACCGTTGTTCCGTGTTCAAGTCGACTGTTTATTTCCACATGGCCATTAGATTGCGAAACAAAGCCAAAAACCATGCTTAATCCTAACCCAGATCCTTCACTAGGATCCTTTGTGCTAAAAAAGGGTTCGAAGACTTTGTCTATATGGTCTTTACTAATGCCGCTTCCGGTGTCTGTTAGTGATATGGATACATAATCACCTGGGCTTAGGTCTTGATCTATTTCATTTGATGTTAATGTGACGTTAGACGTGCAAATTGTGATTTCGCCACCATTTGGCATTGCATCTCGAGCGTTGATAGCCAGATTAAGAAGTGCATTTTCCATTTGTGAAGGGTCAATAGAGCAGATCCATATCTCGGGTTCTTTTTGCAAAGAAATTGAAATGTTCTCTCCGATTGTTCGCTCCATCAGAAACTTTGTGTCTTCAATTAGTTCGTTGATCGCGATGGGTTGAGGGTTCAGGGATTGTGTTCTTGAATAGGCCAATAGACGTTGCGTTAGGAGAGCGCCGCGATCGCTGGCTTTGATGGCCTCACTAATAAGATCATTTTGCAGTGGCTGGGCGATTTCAGTTTGTGCGAGCTCCAGATTTCCTCTGATAATGGTTAGCAAGTTGTTAAAATCATGTGCTACACCACCGGTCAATTGTCCGACTGCTTCTAACTTTTGGGATTGGCGTAGCTTCTCCTGTAGCAATTTTTCGCTCTGAGCATGAGCCCTCATTCGCGCTAACATTTTATTAAATGAATGTGCGAGAGCGCCGACTTCATCTGAAGGTGTGTCAAAAAGTGAATCTTTATAAGATCTGGTATCCGAAATTCTTTCGATTTGTTCGATGGTTTCGAAGAGGGGTCGGGTAATCGACATCGAAATCAATATCATGAGTATCAATATCATAAGTATTGCTGCAATGGTTGGCCACATAAGAGTGGCTGTAAGGTCTTGTTTCAAAATTTCGAGGTCATCCAGATAGACCCCTCCGAAAATCACCCAGTCCCATGGCTCAAAATAGGTACCGTAGCCAAGCTTTGCTTGTGCAGATGAGGGAATCGACGGGTCATTAATATCTGCGACCAAAGCATCACCATCCTGTCCAATATAAAGCAGATAATTAAAGTATCCTTCCAATGAATTGGGGTGTTTGAGTTTAATTAAATCAACTGAGCCGAGACCACTTCCTGGCAGATTAAGTTTGTCCGCGACTTGATCGATGCTTTTACGAAAATGTTTTACTGAATCAATAATAGCACTCGCTGGCTCGTCAGGAAATGTTTGATTTTTTAGGAATGGATGCATGACGAGAAAGTTATTGCCACTGTAAACGTAAAAATAATTTCTCTGATCTAACGCAACCCTTTCTAGAAAATCTAAGGCTTCTTGCTTTGCTTCCTGTCGGCTGAGTTCTCCATTAATTGATTTCTCATAGAAATGAGCGACCATTTTCTTGGCTATTTTAACCTGAACTTGGGTGGAGTACTTTTCTGATTCAATAAATAGCTGTTCTGTATAATTTAAAGAGAGTGCTGATACGATGAGAGAAATGAGAATGCCAAGTGCAACGATTAACCACAATCGTTGTCGTATTGAAAATTGGCGTAAGAGCTTGATCAAGTTGTATTTATCCTGTTCGTGCAATGGCCTGTTTACATAAAGTTAAGTTTAGCTCACGTTTTTATCTTCATTCTTCCAATAAGGCTTTCTAAGCTCAGTTTTAAGTATCTTTCCAGCGCCTGAAAGGGGTAGTGGCTCAGATTGAAAAGATATGGATCCGGGGCATTTAAAACTGGCGATGAGGGATTTGCAGTGAGCGATAAGTGTGCTTTCATCAAGCTCTACGGATTCATGCAAAACAACAATGGCATGAACTTGTTCACCCCATTTTTCACTAGGTATACCGATAACCGCACATTGATTGATACCAGCATGTTGGTATAGCGCACTTTCGACTTCTGCGGAATATACATTCTCTCCGCCAGATATAATCATGTCCTTAACTCGGTCGACGATAAAAAGAAATCCTTCTTCATCGAGGTAGCCCCCGTCTCCGGTATGTAGCCAACCCGAGACAATGGTGCGCTCAGTTTGTTCCGTTAAATTTCTATAGCCCGTCATCACATTAGGACCCTGCATACAAATTTCACCCACGGTATTAGGAGGAAGAAATTCTCCCTCGTCATTCATGATGGCCAGGTTAACGCCCGGGATGGCTTGTCCTGCTGATTTCATTTTCCCCGCCAAAGGGCCCTCAAAAACATGTCTTTCTGAGGATAAAATGGATATTGCAGGTGCAGCTTCTGTTTGACCATAGGCCTGATAAAATTTTGCATTTGGAAGTTTTTGCATTGCTTTTTTGATAACTGGCTCAGGCATGGGAGACGCACCGTAGACAATTCCTCTTAGAGATTTCAGATCGTAGTCTCCTATATCGGGATGATTGACTAACATATTGACCATGGTTGGAACCAGTAACATGCGTTCTATCTTTTTTTCCTGGACGATCTTCATTAGAGATAAAGGATCAAATGTCGGTAAGAAATAATTTGAGCCACAAATAATAACGGAAGTCATGCAGATAAAGGCATCAGCAATATGAAACATTGGGGCAATGTGTAATATCTTGTCTGCTTCCCTACAATCAATTAAAGGGACTGCTTGCATGGCATTTACGACAAGATTGGTGTGGCTTAACATAACCCCTTTAGATCGGCCTGTTGTCCCCCCTGTGTAGAATAGTCCGGCTATATCATCGCCGCTTCTGTTGCTGTCAGGAATGGCCGATGAAGTGATAAGTGTTTCATAGCCGATATAACCTGAGGGTAGGGGGGCATCATCAATAAAAACGATAGACTTCACATGATTTAGTTCTTCGCGAATTTCTTCCACAAGCGCAACAAAGTGACTGTCAACAAATAGGACTTTTGCGCCAGAATCGTTAAGCCAGTACAACACCTCTGGGCCCGCGAGACGTGTGTTAATGGGTTGAAAGATAGCTCCAGCCCAAGGGACTGCAAACATAAACTCAAAATAGCGATCACTGTTAAGAGCTAAAATTGCAACAGTATCGTTATTGCTTACATCCAGTTTGCGTAGGCCGCCAGCGAAACAGGCAATTTTTTCAATGTATTCCTGCCAAGTTTGGGAGCGGGCACCATCAGAAGTTGCAATTTGTTGGCCTTGGTTCTGGGCTGCTCTTTTAATCAATTGAGTCATTGAAAACATGTTTTTGGTGTTCCGCTTAGGTTCGATTCAGACTATAACAGACTATAAAGTGATATCGGACATCACTGGATGCGAGTTAATATTTATCACCACCAATTACCAACCTCTCTGAATAGGTAAGGACAGTGACGCCCATATTTACTCTAGTGTAGTAATTCGCGTCCTCATTATTAATCTTGTGGAAGCTGGTACTTGTTTCCTTAGGCTGGTATAAGTTTCTTTTAGCATTGTGGTACAAGAAGTACGTGAATTTTTACGCCTCACTCGTTTACATTATAGGCCGATCGAAATACTTAGTGCTTTGCATGTGTTTGGTTTTATTAGACAGGTCAGTATTTGCTAATGAACTTGATTATCCTGATGCTATATATCGAACCGTAGACTTCGTAGTGCTTGATCAAGATTCACCTCCCGGAGCTACAGCGGCCTGGAAATCTATTTCTTTGCCTTACCATTCAAATCTTGAAAAAAATCGTAGCTTCAACAAGGTGAGCGTTCATTGGATTAGGTTGTCACTGTCCAAAGTACCCATTCGTTCAGATATGCCTCAAGTTGTTTACATTTGGCGACACAATATTCGGCTTAAAGTGTTTTTAGGTCAGGATCTTATCGGTGGTACCTCGACTAATATGCTCGGTCGAGACACCATCAGTTGGAATACGCCTCTTCTAATAGATTTACCCCGGCAATTAGATTCTTATCTCTATTTTAGAGTTGAAAGTGGACCCTCCGGTGCACTTTTAAGCCCGGTAATGCTGGGGGAAAGAGAAATACTTCTTCCACTTTATGAAACGCGATATTTTTGGCAAGTAGAAGCGGCCAAATGGTCTTTTGGCCTTGGGCTGGTCCTTGGTTTTTTGTCTCTGTGGATTTGGAGCAATCGTAGACAAGACAGTCTTTATTGGCAATTTGCCGCTATGTCGGTCTCTGCAAGTCTAAGTTTTCTCTTTATGTTTATTGAGTTCATTCCATTTGACCTAAGATTCTGGCTAACGATTATTCACAGTGCAATGGATTGGGGAAACTATTTTTTGGTTCTATTTACCCTGAACGCATTAGATCTGCGAATGTTAATATTCAGAAATGGGATGTTTGCGATTGCTGTGTTCGCGACCCTTTCGCACCTGTTTGTTCCCGATACCCATTTTTTTGAGTTAGCGTATTTCTTCCTCTGGCTTGAGACCTTAGGCATTGTGATTTTAGTTGCCATTATATTCTGGCAAACGCTTCGGTATGGCGGCGCAACTCGCAAGTGGTTTACAGCAACATTCTCTGGGGTGATTGCCCTAGTACTTCGGATTTTTATATAGTGTTTCTTAGTACACCTGAAGAACTAGAGGTGGCCTCGAACGCCATGCAGTTTTCTGTACCGTTGATTGGCTTGGCATTTTTTGCTCATCTGATTGCTCGTTTTGTTCACGCATTGAACGAAAGTGAAGTTTTGAATTCTGAATTAGAGAGCCGAATTGAAAATGCACGTGAGGCTCTCGAAAAAAGCTTTGCTTCGAATCGTGAAATGGAATTGAAACAAAGCGCCGAAAATGAACGTGAAACAATTTATCGAGATTTACATGATGATGTTGGTTCAAAGCTTGCTTCCATCGTGCATAGCGGTGCAAATAGTAATGATGATTACTCAGTAAGTTTAGCGCGATCCGCTTTGGAGAGCTTGCGGGAATCTATCTATAGAGCTAAATCAAGAGATCAAGCTCTGGATATTTTTGTTGGTGGCGTCGTCGAAGAAATATTTCTGAGGGTAGAAAGTGCTGGGCTTTCGTGCACCGCGAAGTTACATCGGGATTGTGATCTGATTCTTCCTGCCCAATTTGCTTACCATTTAGGCCGAATCATTCGTGAGATCGTAACCAACACCTTACATCATGCCAGGGCTAATCATTTTAGCGTAGAGAGTAGTGTAGAAGGGCGGACTTTTTTCTTGCGCTTATCAGACAATGGCGTTGGTTTTCAATTATCCAATAAGGCGACAGGAGGCTTGAGCAACATTAGATATCGTGCGGAGCAACTCGGGGCTAAGATCGATTGGCAAAATGGAGAGCATGGTTGCGTATTTAAACTACGAGTTGAGATATAGGTCGTTGTCGCCAACACTACACATAAGCCCCTACTGTAACCATGTCTTTTCTCAGGAATAGGACCTATTCGCAAATAATGCTATTCAGAGACAATATGAATACCGTAGGCTATTTAATTCAGTTCACAAGAGAGGAGGTCATTCATGAATAAGCATCCAAAGAAGTTCATAGAGGTACTGGGTAAGAAAATGGCCTATGTTGAAATGGGAGAAGGCCGGCCCATCATATTTCAACATGGCAATCCGACCTCATCTTACTTGTGGCGAAATATCATGCCTCATTTAAAACACCTTGGTCGTTGTATTGCGATTGATCTCATCGGAATGGGAGATTCTGAAAAGCTAGATAATTCAGGGCCAGATTCATATCGTTATGTCGAGCATCGAAAGTATTTTGATGGTGCATTAGCAGCACTTGGTGTAAATGAGAATGTGATTTTGGTCATTCATGATTGGGGTTCTGCACTGGGTTTTGATTGGGCGTATCGGCATCAGAAAGCTGTCAGCGGGATTTGTTACATGGAAGCTATTGTGCAGGCTATGAGCTGGGATGAGTGGCCAGAATCAGCAAGAGCCGCTTTTAAAGGCTTTCGCTCACCTGCTGGTAATGAAATGGTGCTTGAAAATAATTTCTTTGTCGAACAAATGTTACCGGGTTCAATCTTGCGAGATATGAAAGAAGAAGAAATGGCAGTTTATCGGGAGCCTTTTATAAGCAAAGGAGAAGATAGAAGACCAACTTTAACCTGGCCTAGGCAAATACCCTTAGAAGGGGAGCCTGTAGACGTTGTTGAAATTGTAAAGGCTTATGGCGCATGGTTGTCTAAGGCAGAAGTACCAAAACTTTTTATCAACGCAGAGCCAGGTGCGATTTTAATCGGTGCCCAAAGAGACTTTTGTCGTTCTTGGCCGAATCAGCAAGAAATTAGCGTGTCAGGTAGCCACTTTATTCAGGAAGATAGTCCTGATGAAATTGGTCAAGCCATAGCGAATTGGTTAGACAATCTAAGCTAGTCTTTCAACAAGATGGTGCACCAATCGAGCGGCCAATCGGGCTGTTCGATTGTCAATGTCATATGAAGGGTTCATTTCGGCAATCTCAAGTGCAGTAATTTTAGTTTTGTAATTATCTGTAATAAAGTCTAAAAGCCTAAAGACAATATTAGGATCTACTCCAAGGGATGCAGGAGCGCTAACCCCAGGTGCGTATGCAGCGGGGAAAACATCGAGACAAATGGTCAGATAAATGTAATCCAAAGGTTTACAGAATGATCTCAAGCTTTCAGTAAGAGAATTAAAGTTATCATTGCGCAGTTCTAAATCTGAATGCCACCGCACCTTTTGCTTTTTTGCATAATCGAATAGTAATGGTGTATTGATGCTCGGATTAATGCCTAGTACAAAATAGTCAAAATCAACTTCGTGATCTTCTGACCAAAGCGCTGCTTGTCTGAAGGGTGTTCCTGAGCTGCCTTTGGGTTCGAGAGGGCGTAAATCAAAATGAGCGTCAAAATTAATAATACCGACCTTTGATTTCGGATGAACATTGCGAATGCCTTGAAAGGTACCCCAGGCAACTTCATGTCCGCCGCCCAGAATAATAGGTAGTGATTCCTGCTTAATTGTGTCCGCAACAAGTACAGAAAGATCGGATTGAGCTTCTTCTAGTTCGTCACCGATACATTCGATGTCACCTAAATCAGTTAGTGCTTTGGTCCCTGAATAGACGAGGTTTACTAACATTTCTCGTATGCAATTAGGGCCTAATTTTGCACCGGTTCTGCCATGATTACGTCGAACACCCTCGTCACATGGAAATCCGATAAGGGATATAGACTGGGGGACTTGATGACTAGATTCGATTATCAATTGGTGCCAACGATTAGCGACACCCTTGTCCATGCGGCCTTGCCAGGGTGAGTTAGACATTGACTTGAATTCCATTTTTGTAAATTCGTGAGGGTTTTACGAGGTTCATGCCATAGCAAAGTTGGGCAGGCGTATCGATTGGCCACAATAGTGCATCGGCATTCATTCCAACTTTGATTTCCCCGATACTTTTTTCCAGACCCAAGGCTCTTGCTGCGTGACAAGTAACACCACGTAAAACTTCCTCGGGAGTCAATTTATATTGGACACAAGCCAGGTTCATGATATTCAGAAGAGATGCGATGGGTGACGAACCTGGATTAAGGTCGCTTGCAATCGCCATGGGTAATTGATGATCTCGCATTGCTTGAATTGGTGGTAGTTTTGTTTCACTGAGTGAGTAAAAGGCTCCGGGCAATAACACAGCGACGACACCAGCAGTTTTTAGTGTAGGGATATCGTCTTTGTGCAGATGTTCTAGGTGATCTGCAGATAGGCCATTGTATTCTGCTATGAGTGTTGCGCCATTTAAATTTGAAAGCTGTTCAACGTGACCTTTTATGGGTAGACCTAATTTGACTGCTTCCTTACATATCTTTTCACATTGGGATCGACTAAACCCAATACCTTCACAGAAAAAGTCTACCGCATCCGCAAGCCCTTCTTTTTGTACTTGTGGCATAACGATATCAATGAGGTGTTGTATAAATTCATCTTTGTCTTTGAATTCAGGGGGTAGGGCATGAGCACCGAGGAATGATGTTCGTATGGTGACTGGAGTATCTTTCCCGAGTTGACGAGCAACTCTTAGCATCTTTATCTCATTATTTAGATCCAGACCGTAACCTGATTTTATCTCAACTGTTGTAACGCCTTCAGCAAGTAAGGATTGTAGCCTTGGTTGAGAGCAAGCTACGAGGGCGCTTTCACTTAAGTTACGCGTTGCCTTCACGGTGCTGACAATGCCACCACCCTTGCGAGATATTTCTTCGTAACTGGCACCCTCAAGTTTAAGTGCAAATTCTGCCGCGCGATGACCTCCGTAAACTAGGTGAGTGTGACAGTCGATGAGACCGGGACTTAGCCATTGGCCTTCGGCATCAATTTCATCTTTTGCTCGGACACTAGATTGCTGGCGATCATCACTATTGCCGATCCATGAGATAACACCATTGGTGAAAGCGACGGCAGATTTTCCGCATTGGGGACCACAATCAATAATATTAAGGTTGTAGATTAGGGTATCTGAAATCTGACTATCCGTATTTTGCTTGTCCGTTTCTGACTTAGCAGACGCAAATCTAGACATTGTTGAGCCCCATTCATTAATCAATCAAAAGATAATACTCATATTGCTTGTATATACAAGACTAGACAAGCCTTTTAGAGGCAAGTAGACTGCTTCTTTACGGTGAGGATATAGATTTGCGAGCCAGATATCTTACGATTAAAGACTATATCCTTGATCAAATAGAGATCGGGGTTTGGCGAGCTAGTGACAAGGTAAGCTCAGAAAATGAATTGGCACAAAAGTTTTCTGTCAGTCGGATGACCGCCAGAAAAGCTGTAGATACGCTGTGCTCTGAGGGCACATTGGTGAGAAGTCAGGGTCTGGGTACTTTTGTGGCGGATAGGCGGCCGGTGAGTTCTCTACTGGAAATTCATAATATTGCTGATGAAGTTGTTGGCAGAGGTCATGATTATACTTGTCGAGTCATTAAGCTTGAGGAAATTCTGACAGATAAAAGTGCCGCTAACTTGCTGGAAATGTCAGAAAAGCAAAATGTATATCACAGCATATTGGTGCACTTAGAGGACAATATTCCGGTGCAATATGAGGATCGTTTGGTTAATCCAAAGCATGCACCAGATTATATTCATCAAGATTTTTTGGCACAGACCCCTAATGCCTACCTTTCTATTGTGGCCCCCCTCACAGAGGCAGATCACATCGTTGAAGCTCTTGTGCCTAGCAAAACCATACTGTCCGAATTGGATTCAGATCAGCCTTGTTTGAAAATCACCAGGCGAACATGGTCGCGCCGGGGGATTGCGAGTATTGCTTATCTCTATCACCCTGGCGATCGATATCGCCTTGGTGGACATTTACAATTTTAGGAAATTTATCATGACAAACAGAACCGATACCAGTCGAGTTATTAGGGCAAGCAGAGGTTCAGAACTGACAGCGAAGTCCTGGTTAACAGAAGCACCATTACGGATGCTAATGAATAACCTTGATCCTGAAGTCGCAGAACATCCAGAGTCTCTTATTGTTTATGGAGGTATCGGTCGTGCCGCAAGAAACTGGGCCTGTTATGACAAGATTGTCGAATGCCTAACGCGCCTAAATTCAGATGAAACCTTGATAGTACAAAGTGGTAAACCTGTTGGTGTATTTAAAACACACGAAGATGCTCCAAGAGTATTGATCGCGAATTCTAACTTGGTGCCAAGGTGGAGCACCTGGGAGCATTTCAATGAGCTCGATAAAGCGGGTTTGATGATGTATGGGCAAATGACCGCGGGTTCATGGATTTACATCGGGTCCCAAGGTATTGTTCAAGGTACTTATGAGACTTTTTGTGCTGTCGCAAACAAGCATTTTGACGGAAAAGCAAAGGGTCGATGGATACTAACAGGTGGTTTAGGGGGGATGGGTGGTGCTCAACCCTTGGCAGCCACGATGGCGGGATTTTCCATGCTTGCTATTGAAGTGGACGAATCTCGAATTGATATGCGTATTGACAGTGCTTACATCGATTGCAAGGCGAGAGATCTTGATCATGCATTGTCTCTTATTGAAGAAGCCTGTCGAAATGAGAAACCTTTAAGCATTGGGCTATTGGGCAATGCCGCAGATATATTTGAGCGACTAATTGATATGGGTGTTATGCCCGATGTTGTAACTGATCAAACGAGTGCACATGATCCATTAAATGGGTATTTGCCAAGTGGTTGGTCCATGGCAGAAGCTGAAGCAAAACGGGAAAGTGATCCTGATATAGTAGTTCAAGCTGCCAAAGAGAGTATGGCGCGGCAAGTTAAAGCCATGCTTCAGTTCCAACAAAAAGGGCTTGCTGTTCTCGATTATGGTAACAATATCCGGCAAATGGCTTTCGAAACAGGTGTTGAAAATGCCTTTGATTTCCCAGGTTTTGTACCGGCCTATGTACGACCTTTATTTTGTGAAGGTATTGGGCCTTTTCGTTGGGTCGCCTTGTCGGGTGATCCAGAAGATATTTATAAAACCGATGCTAAATTGAAAGAACTGATTCCAGATAATCCACAGTTGCACAATTGGTTGGACATGGCCCGAGATAAAATTCAATTTCAGGGTTTGCCCGCAAGAATATGCTGGATAGGCTTGAAGGATAGAGCCCGGGTAGGTGTCGCCTTTAATAAAATGGTGGCTGATGGTGAATTGAGTGCGCCTATTGTCATCGGCAGGGATCATTTGGATTCGGGATCTGTTGCGTCTCCCAACCGAGAGACCGAAGCAATGAAAGATGGTTCTGATGCGGTCTCGGATTGGGCTTTATTGAATGCATTACTGAGTACTGCTAGCGGCGCGACCTGGGTTAGTTTGCATCATGGTGGGGGCGTGGGTATGGGTTTTAGCCAGCATGCTGGATTAGTGATTGTCTGTGATGGTAGCGATGAAGCTGAAAAAAGAATAGAGAGGGTTTTGTGGAATGATCCCGCGACAGGTGTTATGCGGCACGCCGATGCGGGCTATGAGCTTGCAATCGATTGTGCAGAAGCACAAGGGTTAGACCTACCCATGTTGAATCAAAATGAAACTATGGAGGGAGCAGGTTCATGAATACAATTACAATTGAGCCGGGTAATTTGGGTTTGAATGATCTCAAGAAAATTCACGAAGCCCCTTGCCACATCGTTCTCGATCCTGCCTGTAAAGAAGTGGTTGATCAAGCTACTGAGGTTGTGAACCAGGTAATCAAACAAGGCCTGGTTGTCTATGGTATCAATACAGGATTCGGACTTCTGGCAAATACAAAAATAGAGACAGCTGAACTAGAAGTATTACAACGTAGTATCGTTTTATCCCATGCTGCGGGTATAGGATCTTTGATGTCTGAATCCACGATTCGCTTACTCATTCTATTGAAAATAAATGCTCTGGCCAGAGGAAATTCAGGGATTCGTTATGAAGTCATTGAGGCTTTGATAATGCTCCTCAACAAGGAGGTTTATCCTTGTATCCCGATTAAGGGTTCTGTTGGTGCCTCGGGAGATCTTGCGCCTCTTGCTCATATGAGTGCGGTTTTGTTGGGTGAAGGCGCGGCTACCTTTGAGGGAAAGGAGATTAGCGCAATCAAAGCGCTTGAAATCGCCGGATTAAAGCCCATCACACTGGCCCCAAAAGAAGGACTTGCTTTACTCAATGGGACACAGGCCTCAACCGCATTAGCATTGCAGGGTCTGTTTCATGCCGAAACTTCGATTAATGCGGCGACCATCATTGGTGCCATGACGGTGGAAGCCGCAAAGGGATCCCATAAGCCTTTTGATGCACGAATTCATGAAGTGCGTGGTCATCCTGCCCAGACTGATATGGCGGCCTACTATCGTGCTCTTCTACCAGAAACCAGCATTCAAGGTAGCCATATTGAGTGTGAGAAAGTGCAAGATCCTTATTCCTTACGATGTCAGCCTCAGGTTATGGGTGCCTGTTTACAACAGATTCGAAATGCCGCAGAAATTATTTTGATTGAAGCTAATGCAGTTTCAGATAACCCGCTCATTTTTCTGGATAATAATGAGATTATCTCAGGGGGTAATTTTCACGCGGAACCGATTGCTATGGCGGCAGACAATTTAGCATTGGTGTTAGCTGAAATAGGTTCTCTGTCAGAGCGTAGAATAGCTTTGCTAATTGATAGTCAATTAAGTGGTTTGCCTCCTTTTTTGGTTGATAATGGCGGCGTAAACTCAGGATTTATGATTGCTCAAGTTACTGCCGCAGCGCTTGCAAGTGAGAACAAATCTTTAGCTCACCCTGCATCAGTAGATAGCCTGCCTACTTCTGCTAATCAAGAAGATCACGTTTCAATGGCAACATTCGCCGCAAGACGACTAGGGAATATGTTTGAAAACACAGCCGGAATATTGGCGATAGAATGGTTAAGTGCAGCGCAAGGGCTCGATTTTTTAAACCCTCTAAAGACCTCTGATTTGTTAGAACAGACCAAAGGAATATTAAGAAACGAAGTGCCTTTCTATGATAAGGACAGATACTTTTCGCCAGATATCAAGAAGGCGATTGAACTGATTGAAGGCAATGTATTGAATGATGTGATGTCAATTTGCATTACCCGATGATTGAAAATGGGGTGCCTACCCCATTGGGTTCAAGGCTTTGAGGAAGTGGGAACATCAGTAAAAGGGATTCCCTTATCCATTCGTGGCTCCTGTGGTAATCCTAGAACACGTTCAGCAATGATGTTTGCCATAATTTCATCCGTACCGCCGGCTATTCTAAGACCAGGTATGCTCATGTAGGTGTCCTGGAACAAACTGTCCATTTCATCTTCGCCTTCTTCCCAAACAATACCTGCTTGCTCCTTCAGGTCTATTGCGAAAGAGGCTAAATCTTGAGATTTAGGTGCACCAACGAGTTTACCGATGCTATTTTCAGGCCCAGGTATTTCCCCTTTGGAGAGCGCGGTTAAGGAACGGTATCCTGTGTATTTTAAACCTGCTTCCTGAACATACCAGTTGGCTAGTTTTGCGCGAACCAGTTTGTCTTCAATTGCGGGTTTGTCATCAATCATGACTTCTTGAGCGAGTTTCATCGCTGTTTTGAATCCCGCATTCCCTCCACCACCGCCGATTGAAGCGCGTTCATTCATTAGTGTTGTGAGTGCAACCTGCCAACCTTGTCCTACTTCACCGAGTCGTTGGGCATCCGAGATACGGACATTAGTAAAATAGACTTCGTTAAACCCTGAGGCGCCAGACATTTGTTTAATCGGTTTAATTTCTATTCCGGGAGATTTCATATCAAGGAAAAAGTAACTAAGACCTTGGTGTTTGGGCACAGTTGGATCTGTTCTGAGGACTAATATACCGAAATCGGAATACTGCGCTCCAGAAGTCCATATTTTTTGTCCATTGACGATCCAGTCATCGCCATCTTTTTCAGCTTTGGTCCTTAATGCGGCAAGGTCTGATCCTCCGGCGGGTTCACTGAAAAGCTGACACCAAATTTCTTCACCACTTGCAAGTTTAGGTAAGTAGCGTACTTTTTGATCTTCTGTTGCCCAGGTCATCATGGTTGGGGCAGCCATGCCCTGGCCAATGGAGAATACACCGACGCTAGGTGCATCAATTTTTGATTCTTCCTGATTCCAAATAACCTGCTCAATAGCATTCGCGCCACGACCGCCATATTCTTTCGGCCATCTAATGCAAGCCCAGCCCGCATCCGCTTTTTTCTTCTGCCAGTGTTTCGCTTGTTGCATGGGGTTCAGCGTTGCTAATTCATCGCTGCCAGGTACATTATTTTTTAACCAATCAGCGGCTTCAGTTCTGAATTTTGCTTCTGCTTCTGTATCGTTAAAATCCATCGTTTTCTCCTATGCGGCTGCTTCGACAGCGGTGATGAGTTTATCTTGCCATTGAGATTCACTGCCGATATTGACCGAGAGTAACTTCGCTCGTCGATAGTGGAACTGACAATCAAATTCCCAGGTAAAACCCATACCACCGTGTGTTTGGATGTTTTCTTTGGAAGCAAAATAATAAGCTTGTATGCCTGCGACTCTTGCTGAAGCCGCAGCGACAGGTAACTCAGCTGCATTTGTACTGAGGGCCCATGCGCCGAAATAGCAATTTGAGCGAGCGAGTGTATTTTTCACGTACATATTGGCTAATTTATGTTTGATAGCCTGGTAGCTTGCGATAGCTCGGCCGAAGGCAAAGCGGCCTAAAGCATATTCTTTGGCCATCTCTAAGGCTGCTTCAGATCCACCGGTTTGTTCCCAAGCAAAGAGTACTGCGGCTCTGTTAAAGATATTTTGTGTTGCAGCCCATCCCTGTCCTTCTTCTCCCAATAGGGAGGCTGATGCATTGATAAAGGTCAATTTTGCATGTGAGCGACTGGGGTCGAGTGTTTTAATGGCTTCCCGATTCACTCCGCTTTGGTTTAAGTCAACTAGGTAAAGGCTAGCACCATCTCCTTCATTAGACTTGCCGACGACGATACAGATATCTGCAATGTCTCCATCTGCGACGGGTAACTTTATCCCGTTGATAGTAACTCCGCCTGTTGTTGATAAATTTGAGGGGCTCGTTTGACCTTGTTTCTCTGACAATGTAAAAGTCCCAATCACTTCACCGCTTGCGAGTCGAGGAAGCCATTCTTCTTTTTGTGATTTTGACCCGTAGGCCATGATCGCTTCGCTGGCGAGATAAACTGAGGAAGAGAAAGGCAGCGGTGCAACTGCACGGCCTAATTCTTCTGCTATCACTGAGAGTTCGAGATAGCCGAGTCCTAATCCATCATATTCTTCTGGAATGACGGCAGATGTCCAACCCATTTCTGCGACTTGTTTCCATAAGTCGCGATTGAAAGTATCACCGTCTTCAAGGGCCTTTCGCACAACTTTCATCGTGCATTTATCTTGAAGGAATCCTCTTGCCTGTTCTCGCAACAGGTTTTGTTCTTCCGAAAATTCGAAATTCATTTCTGTGGCCTCTCAATGCTATGTGTGCGATAAATGTGCGAAAAACTTTCTATAAAGATACTGGTTTAGCTTGGTTTAATTCAAGGGCTATCACTTATGGAAATAGTCTTAACTAAGGAACGTCTGATTAAGGTCTATTTCCGTCATGTCGGCGTCAGACGCAAACTCCAAAAAGTGCTTAATGTACAGCATACTTAATCACTTTTCTCCGTTCACCCCTTCCTTGCCCTGACGAAAATATCCACTTAATCAGACGTTCCCTAGCTGTTTCCTATTCAAAATATTCCAAGTCGTGATCGTTTCTGGAACGACAGATAATGCTATCCTCTGAACCATCCTCGTGAGAATACTATGACGACCTTTGTTTTTGAACCCACTGCTTTAAACGCGCTCTCTATTTTAGGCACAAAGAGATTGTTTCCCGTAAATCAAATTTACTGTGTCGGAAGAAACTATGCTGATCACGCTAAAGAAATGGGGCATGAGATAGAAGCACCTTTTTTCTTTATGAAACCTGCCTATTCGCTTATGCCTGAGGGTGGTAGCTTCACTTATCCACCGCTTTCAGAGGATGTACAGCATGAAGTTGAACTCGTCGTGGCGCTTGGCGCTGGCGGAAGTAATCTTAGCCTTACTGAGGCGAAAACTTTAATTTATGGATATGGTGTCGGAATCGACTTAACCAGACGGGATTTACAATCTGAAGCGAAGGCCAAATCACGACCTTGGGACGCAGGAAAATCTTTTCTACATGCTGCGCCATGTTCTAAAATTCTGCCTCGTAACGACGATATCGAATTTGCAGAAATAAAATTAACAATCAATGGCGAAGTGAAACAGCTCGGCAATGTTAACCAAATGATATGGCGTGTCCCCCAGATTATTAGCCAGTTGTCCACGTTTTTTCCACTTTATCCAGGAGACATTATTTTTACGGGTACGCCTTCAGGTGTAGGCAAGATTAATCCGGGGGATGATGTTGTTGCTTCAATAGAGGGCATCGGCGAATTGAAACTTAAAGTGATAGGAAATAATCAATGTTGAAGGATAGTATTCAACGCTTTCTTTTTCAAAAACTGGATATTCGTGGGCAATGGGTACATTTAGACATGAGCTATCAAGAGATACTAGGGATTCACCCTTATCCAGAAGCTGTTGCACGATTGTTGGGAGAATTTTTAGCGGCTAGTGCCTTGCTAGGAAGCACCTTAAAATTTCAGGGGCGTCTTGTTCTACAGGTAAGAAGCAGCGGCGAAGTGTCATTGCTTATGGCGGAGGTGACTCATGACAGGCAGCTAAGGGGTATTGCCAGAATGGCAGACGTTGTCTTGTCCCAAGAGTTTAATACACTACTGAAAGAGGCGACACTGGTTGTCAGTGTAGAACCAAAAGATGGCGAGCGATATCAGAGCCTAGTCCCTTTGAGTGGTGCGAATTTAGCAGAATGTCTGGTTCAATATTTTGATCAATCTGAACAACTACAAACCTTTATCAAATTGACATCGAGCGATGATTCTGTTGCAGGTATCTTACTTCAGCAATTACCAAAACAATTAGCATTAGATGAATCTGAGCGTGAGAGTCAGTGGCAACATGCAATGATGCTCGCTAAAACATTAAAGCAAGAAGAGCTGCTGATACTTTCAAGTGAAAAATTATTACAGGGGCTTTTTGCTGACGATGCAATTAAGCTTTTGGAGGCAGAAAGCGTCGTTTTCAAGTGTAGTTGCAATTCTGAACGGACTGCAAATGCCTTAATGATGGTGGGTCCTACCGAGCTCGAATCAATGTTTGAAGAAACGCCAGAAATTGAAATGGCTTGTGAATTTTGTCATAGAAAGTACTGCTTTACACGGGAATCCCTTGGAGAGACTCTAAGGAAGGATAAACTTAACCATTAATTTGTATATTTGTAGTGACGGTGACTAATTAATATGAGAATATTTTTTCTAGAAACCGCTACCAATGAAGACGAGTATAATAATGGTTGTCAAAACCTTAGGAGATATCACCAGGCATCATTTAGAGATTAGGCCTGACAAACTGGCCATGGTCTATGATAATGATGGCAGAGAATGGACCTATCGACAGCTAGACGAAGAAGCCTGCCAATGCGCCAATGCATTAATAGCCATTGGTGTGGGCGAGGGGACTCGCGTAGCTTATCTCGATAAGAATAAACCTGAATATTTCACGCTTCTCTTTGGTGTTTCCAAATTGAATGCTGTGTCTGTCGCGGTTAATTGGCGGTTAGCCCCACCGGAAATGGAGTATATCCTCAATCATAGTGAGGCGACTCTGTTACTGATAGGTGAAGATTTTTTACCTCAGCTTAAAGAAATTGAGCTTAATTTAGACAATATCGTTGTTCTAGGAGACCCAGGTGATTCTGGTTATCCCTCTTATGAACAATGGATTTCTCAGCAGTCTATTGATGATCCAAACTATCCTGCTGAACCAAATGATACCTGTTACCAACTTTATACTTCCGGCACAACAGGGTTACCGAAAGGTGTAGAAACAACACATTTGAATATGCTGTGTTTGATGACCGAAGGACTCGATCCCATTCAATTCAACGAAGATGCAGTAAATTTGGTCTGCATGCCACTGTTTCACATTTCGGGTAGTGGGTGGGGTGTTTTAGGCTTTTTTCAGGGCGCGAAAACGGTGTTGCTAAAAGAAGTCAGTATGCCCCAGATCTTAGATGTCATCCCTCGTTACGGTATTTCACATACGGTTTTTGTGCCTGCCGTGCTGCAGTTTTTACTCGATGAACCTAATGTAGATGATATAGATTTTAGTAGTTTGAAGAGTATTTTATATGGAGCATCTCCCATAACAGAGAACGTGCTTGTTAAAGCAATGGAGACTTTTAAAGCAGATTTCTTCCAGGTTTATGGCCTAACAGAAACGACGGGTGGCATTACCATGTTGTTAGCAGAAGATCATGACCCCGGTGGGCCGAAAGCAAATTTACTACGTTCATGTGGTCCAGCAGTCCAAGGTCATGAGTTAATGATTGTAGATACAGAAACTAATCTGCCCTGTGAGGATAAGGAAATAGGAGAAGTTTGGATTCGAGGTCCGCAGGTTATGCGAGGCTATTGGCGTAATGAAAAAGCCACCAAAGAAAGTATCAATGAGGATGGCTGGTTTAAGTCAGGTGATATTGGCTATCTTATAGATGGCTACCTCTTTATTCATGATCGGGTCAAGGACATGATTATTTCTGGAGGAGAGAATATTTATCCAGCGGAAATAGAGAATGCATTAATGAAACACCCAGGTGTAAAAGATGTCGCGGTTATCGGCATTCCGGATGATCGATGGGGCGAATCTGTTAAGGCCATCGTGACTAGAGACAGTGAAGATATTGATGAGGCAGAACTATTTAGTTTCT
>JAESSY010000150.1 GCA_016763855.1 Pseudomonadales bacterium | reverse complement strand
TTCGGTTTTGTTTTGGTTTTTCTCGTAAATTAATTTTAACAAAACTTGAAGGGTTTTTAAGAATATTTGAATATTTATCCTTGTATTTCAGCAAGATAGGTATTGATGGACAGGCACTAGCTAGTGCCCATCCAGAAACTAAATTCAGCGGGGCTACTTCCCTCGTAAGTGCTTGAAATTACAATCTAACACAAATATAGTTCTGCACTTTATAAGAAAATTTATCTATTTATGGACGGGAACTAGCTACCCAAACAACCTAGGACACAAAATTTATGGCAGATAATTTCGCAAGTGCAGGTGTCTACCTCATTCAGACATTCTTCGGTCTTTACACAATGGTACTGATGCTGCGTTTTTTAATGCAGGTCTCGCGAGTCGATTACTACAATCCGATTTCTCAAGGCATTGTTAAGTTAACAGATCCGGCGATCAGACCCTTCCGAAAGGTTTTGCCTACAGTACGGGGAGTGGACTTTGCTACCCTCGGAGTCGCCTTTGCTGTTCAGCTCACGGCAGTGATGTTGATACTTGCGCTTTGGGGAGCGCCCATTTTCAGCCCGGAATATCTTGCCTGGGTTCTACTCGGTCTTTTCTCGATCATATTCAAAATATACTTCTTTGCCCTTATCGTACAGGTGATTTCAAGTTGGGTAGCACCCCAATCCAGCCATCCCGCCATTATGCTTGTATATCAAATCACCGAACCCATTTGTACCCCTGCTAGAAAGTTGTTGCCCCCCATGGGCGGGATGGATTTTTCAATTATCTTGGTCTTTGTATTTATCAATATCATCGATAACATACTCGTAATTGCACCCTTGGCGCAGATGTTGAGAGTCCCGAGAAATTTGATTTTCGGGCTGTAAATTTAGTTCGGGGTTTTAAGTTCGGGTTTATCCTGGGACTCGCTCGATGTCTGCGCCTAACATTCTGAGCTTTTCTTCAACTTGCTCGTAGCCTCTATCCATGTGATAGATCCGATCAACAAGGGTATCCCCCTCTGCAACCAGACCCGCTATCACCAAACTAATGGATGCTCGCAGATCTGTCGCCATAATCGGTGCTGCTTTGAGCTTTTCAACCCCCGTGACAATAGCCGTGTTGCCATCAAGTTTGATATTTGCGCCCATCCTTAACAATTCAGAAACGTGCATGAATCGATTCTCAAAAATATTCTCCTGGATAGTCCCTGTGCCCTCCGCCACAGCATTCAGTGCCATCATTTGCGCTTGCATGTCGGTGGGAAAGCCGGGGTAAGGCGCGGTGACAAGATCGACCGCCTTCGGTCGCTTGTTCTTCATATCTAACTCAATACCCTCGTCACAAATATTGATTTCTGCCCCTGCTTCCTGCAATTTCGCGAGTACCGCACCGAGATGTTCTGGCTGAGCACCTTTCACCTTCACCTTTCCCCCGGTTGCAGCTGCAGCAATAAGGTAAGTCGCCACCTCCACGCGATCAGCAATCACACGATGATGACAGCCGTGCATTTCTTCGACACCGTCTATGATGATCGTGTTCGTTCCCTGACCCCTGACCTTGGCGCCCATCTTGTTCAAAAACTCAGCTAGGTCTGTTATTTCAGGTTCCATTGCGCAGTTTTCATGAACAGTCTGACCTTCAGCCAAGACTGCTGCCATCATCAAGTGTTCCGTTCCGCCGACGGTCGAAAAATCAAATATAAAATGCGTACCTTTTAGCTTGTTTTCAACAGAAGCATGGACATATCCGTCTTTCATTTCGATCTTTGTGCCAAGGGCTCGCAAACCCTTCAAGTGTTGATCAACGGGTCTCGTTCCGATTGCGCAACCACCTGGGAGAGAGACAATCGCTTTACCATAGTGAGCCAACATCGGCCCCAATACCAAGAAGGATGCCCTCATCGTCTTAACGATATCGTATTCAGCGACAAAACTACTGATTGTATTAGCATGAATTTCGATATTCATGGAATCATCAACAACGACCTCTACCCCCAAGCTACCCAGCAATTCGATCATATTGGTGATATCCCTCAAATGGGGAACATTGCTGATGGTGACGGGTTCTTTCGACAGTAAAGAAGCTGCAAACATCAAAACGGCAGAATTCTTAGCGCCAGACGCGTTAAGCTCTCCGTGGAGCGTCGCACCACCGCTGATACGTAATTTTTCCAAAACAGGATCCGAGAGCAATAATATTGAGGGCATACTAACAGCATCACAAATAGGAAGCTTGCGAGAAAAGTGGAGGTGGTAAATTTATTTTGATGTTGTAACGACCTTGAAAAAACTCGTCTTAACAGGCACCCTGAATTCATGCTAACCGTCTGTCTAAAATTTCTCGCGTTAACGATTCTCATCAATATTTGGATCTGTTCCGACGTCTATTCCATGACCGAGCCCGTCTTGATAAAGCTAAGTCCAATAGAAAAATCTCTTATTAGCAAAAAAATTTGGCAGAACGAAGCAGGCGGAACAATCGAAGGGCTCACACACTGGAATAAGAACGAAGGTTTTGCCTCTTTGGGTATAGGCCATTTTATTTGGTTTCCGAAGGACAAGAAATTCGTATTCAAAGAATCCTTCCCCTCATTAATTCATTACATGCTTGATCACGGTATCATTGTGCCAGAGTGGTTAAACAATCGCCCTTGCCCCTGGTCTAATTATGATGAGTTCCACAATGACCAAAATTCCGAGAAAATGAGGGTGTTAAGACGATTTCTGACAGATACGCTCGAAATTCAATTTGATTTCATCGTGCTACGATCTCAAAAAGCACTCTTAAAGATGATGGCAGAAACAAATGTAAAGGAAAGAAGCAGGCTAGAAATAAATTATACGATTCTTACACGATCCCCAGAAGGAATGTACGCTCTGATCGACTATACAAATTTCAAAGGCGAGGGTACTTTATCGACCGAACGATATAAGGGGGAAGGTTGGGGCCTTAGGGATGTCTTGCTTAACATGAACGAGTATCACGATAACGAGACAGCCGTTTTGGCGTTCAGTAAATCAGCCCAAGAGATCTTGCGTCGCAGAGTGAAAAATGGTCCACCGAAAGAAGCGCGATGGCTGTCTCCTTGGTTAAAGCGCGTATCAGGCTATACGCAAGCCTTGGAATAATTCCTCACCTTCAGGCTGCGCAGCATCTTCCTCTTTAACTGAAGAAGTTAAAGTACAAAGAACCCGCAAATAATATAGGCAACAAAAGCGATTGATCCTGTAAATAATGCATAGGGGAGTTGCGTTCGAACATGTTCTAACAAATCGCACCCTGAAGCCAAGGCACTCACAGCTGTCGTATCCGAAATGGGTGAACAATGATCTCCAAAAACACCGCCTCCCAAAATCGCGGAAAGGATAAATCCCGGGGGTAAGTTTAGAGAAGTAATTAGAGGTACTCCCAGTGGAATCAAAATAGCGAAGGTACCCCATGATGTTCCCGTAGAAAACGAAATCAGCGCGCCAACAAGAAATAGTACAGGTGCAATCATGATAGGGGAAAGATGCTCGCTAACAAGACTCGCGACAAACTGACCCGTCCCCAATTCTCTCAAACTGGCTCCGAGGGCAAGAGACAACAATAATATAGCGACCAGAGGAAGAAGTTCACCCATGCCATTAAAGCCAATCTTCACAAGCTGAATATGACTAAAAGTGCCTTGCCCCAACATCATAAGGTAAGCAACTAAACAAGCGGATGAAGTGGCATATA
>JAESSY010000149.1 GCA_016763855.1 Pseudomonadales bacterium | reverse complement strand
TGGGCGGGGGTGGCGGGGTTGCAATTGGGGGAGGGGTACTACTGGAACCACCTCCACCTCCACTGCGTCCCTGCAATATCAGGGCAAAAAAGCCTGCAATGACACTGATCCTAAATACGGTACTCTGGGTGAATATATTCATTTTACTTTTTCCTTGTAATGAGGCGATCTCATCTTTATTTAATTTGTCACTTTGGTGTTTCACACCAAGATATTTACCTATCAGTTAGTAGGCAATTTTTAGTTTGTCGGGTGGAAGCTCGATAGAAGTAAAATTGTCCCACTCGGCCTCTACACAATTACCCGCTTCCAGTTGCGTTTGAAATTTAGCCTAGGTTCAAAGTCTGTTATTGCGAAATTCTGCGCTACTTTTTGCGCGAAAAATGCATGCTAGCACGAACCAAAAAGCTTTTGTGATGAAAAAGACCAAGTGTAAATCTATCCCAAGCAAGCACTTTCCTCACTTTATAAACGTTGCTGGGGGGGTAAACTGGTTGAAACTAATCTTGGCCAAATCAAGACGATTCAAGGAACGAATATACTTTTTTTGTAAAACCCCAGATATGGTCGCCAAAACTCAACCACCAATAAACTTCATCACCGTGGTTTCACCCTGAAATGCCAGCTTCTTATCGTGAAGTGCTGAGACAAGTATCTTCTGCAATTTTGGATAAACAAGGTGGGAGGGTAAGTCCAGCAGGTCCCCTATAAATTGCCTGTTACTACTACTCAGGCAACCATAGAGATAACCATCTGAGGAGAGTCTTAAGCGCGTACATGATCTGCAAAATGGCTCGCTCTCATTCGCTATAATGCCAAAATCCCCTCTTCCGGGAATTTCGAAACGGACAGCAGTTGAATCATAAGGCGCATCAGTTCTTGTGAACTCGTACTTTTTTGCAATCTGTTCTAACAAGGAATCCATTGCGTAAAAGTCTCGATGAAATTCACTGCCATGAAGTAAATGTCCCATCCTCATTAATTCGATAAAACGGAGTTCAATTCCTCTATCAAGACAATAATCCAGCATCGCAAGAATTTCATCAGCATTTTGGCTTCGCAGTGGCACCATATTGATCTTTACTTTTATACCTGCCTCCAGACACATCTCTATGCCCTCTTGCACTGTCTTTAAATCACCACTTCGAGATATTTGTCGAAATTTTACGGGTTTTAAAGTATCGAGACTGAGATTAATCCTTTTAATACCTGACTTAATAAGCACATCTTTCTTTTTGCAAAGCAGCTGTCCGTTTGTCGTTAAACTGACATCCTCAAGACCAAGATTCATAACTCCTAAAAGAAAATCGTCAAATTTAGGCGTGACCAGTGGTTCACCGCCTGTGATTCTAATTTTCTCAATTCCTGCTGCTTTCTGAAGAATGACAACTGCTTTAAGGAGTTCAGTAGCGGAAAGCTCATTTTGTGCTCTTAAAAGACGCTTACCGTTTGGTACACAATAGGTGCAGGCATAGTTACAGGCCGCAGTTAAACTCACCCGCATGTTCTTAAACTGCCTGCCTAAATGATCTACTATCATAAATTAATCTCTAAACCTCGAGCGGATTATTACATGGATTTACGGCGCATCAAAGAATTCTAAACTCAATTGGACAGGATTGAACCCATTCCACCTTAAACTGCCTATAATGAGAACTAGTATCAAGAAAATGGAATCCCAAATGGGTGTACTTGACTATTTTACTCGGCCTTTAGTTGCACTACTCAACGCGGAAAAACCTGTTAAAGGTATTCAACTTAGCGACTATGAACGACTCAAATATGAGCTAAAGCCCTGCGATGTTATCCTCGTTGCTGGCCGATCTCGCGTGAGCGACGTCATTCGATTGGTGACTCAAAGCCCTTGGACTCATGCTGCTCTCTACATCGGCAGACTTCACGATATTGAAGACCCTGACCTTCGAAAGATTGTCAGTCATTACTACAAAGGCGATCCTTCGGACCGTCTGATTATTGAAAGCCAACTTGGCGTTAATACGCTGGTCAGAAATCTTGATATTTACCAAAAAGAACATCTGCGGATTTGCCGGCCTGCTCGACTAGGTATGAAGGAATCCCAGCAAGTTGTTCGCTATTCAGTTAGTCGTCTTGGCGTGGATTACGATGTGCGGCACATTTTCGATTTAATGCGTTTTCTATTTCCCTGGTCAATAATGCCAAGACGATGGAGATCAACCCTGTTTGAGCACAATGCAGGTCAATCAACCCGTACAGTGTGTTCCACCATGATCGCCGAGGCATTCGCTTTTGTTCAATTTCCGATTCTACCTTTAGTGAAATTATCCGGTAATGATTCTATCCAGCTATTCCGTCGTAATCCCAAACTGTGTACACCTAGCGACTTTGATTACTCCCCCTATTTTAAAATAATTAAATATCCCTTCATCGATATTCAATACCATGATGAACATAATTTATTACCCTGGAATGGTAATGCACAACTAGAAGAAGAAGAGTCTCAATTTTATATGGAAGCTGAATCCCAACCTCGCTCAGAGGACGTAGAAGAAGCGATTAGTCTGGCCGTCGCCAATACAGACCAGCCAAGGGGTGACGAGAACGAGATAGAAAATTTACAGAAGCCAGAGGACTTAAGCGCAGACAACGACGCGAAAGAAGAAAATACGCAAGAACAAGTTGTGTCAGAAGATGCTACTTCAAAAGGGAATGTTTCAGAAGGGGCTGTTTCAAAAGAGAAAGGTAGTTCTCCTGAGAACAAACCTCAGGTTCACTAAATATTTTGACAAAAGCTTGCCAAATTTCTTTTATGGTCTACATTTAAAGTAGAGGGATCGTCTCTGCAAACCCCCAAGCGGAAATCACCTCAGGACCCTTTGGTCCCACAATACTTATCAGTATTCGTGTTACTCCTAATGGTAATTCGCCCGGGTTAATCCCCGGGTTTTTTTTCAGCGATTCTTAGATCAACTCTAATGCGGCGATTAATTTTTTAACAAGACCACTTTGCCAAAACACTTTATTGGAACCCTTAATCAGCAAACTGTCACCTTTAGATAAACCCTTGAGTAAATCTGTAATATCAAGTTCGGCACTACTATTTAAGTGACCCCAGCTCCCAGGAACTTCCTTGAAACCATCTCCAATGGTAATAACCCCATCCAGAGATTGTGCTTCTTTTGCGATATCATGGTGGGATTGTAAACTCTGATCTCCAAGCTCCAGCATCTCTCCTAATATTGCAATACGTCTTCCATTTGTTGAACTTTCTCTCAGGGCTTTTATCGCATAAGACATGCTCGCTGGATTAGCATTATAGCTATCGTCGATAACATGAATCCCGGATAGGGTTTGTACGTTTCCCCGACCACCTGGTGTCGTCAGGGTACAAAACTGTTTAGCAGCCTTATGGATATCGCCACCAAGACAATCAAGCATCGCCAGAACAGCTAATGAACTCAGAACACGATGATCACCGTGAACATTCAAATCATAATTTATTGCCTGACCTCGCAGCATTGCTTTTACGCTGGTCACTGCGCCTGAAAAGCTAGCCTCTCCATAGACATCTGCCCCACTCTCAGCGCCTAGACCGAAGGTCACGATTTTTCGAAAGTCTAAGCCCTCAATATCTAGTTCCACAGGTACTATCAAGACACCTTGTTGATTCAAACCTTCTACAATTGAAAGTTTCTCTTTTCTGATATCCGAAAGACCGGCAAAATTGCCAATATGTGCGGGCAGCACATTGAGTACCATGGCAACATCCGGTGAAACTAATTTAGACAGCGGTGCAATCTCTCCGGGGTGATTAGTCCCTATTTCAAAAATGCCATAGTCGCTGTTCTGAGGCATTCTCGATAATGAAAGCGGCACCCCCCAGTGATTATTGAGACTCCCTGTAGATGCATGGGTCTGACCTTGCTTTACCAATAACTGATCTAACCAAGATTTAACCGTTGTTTTACCACTACTCCCCGTAATCCCAGCTATCTTGGCCTTGGTTCTCTTTCGAGCAGCGCGAGCTAATTGCTGCATTGCTTTAAGGGTATTATGTACCAAAATTTGAGGGGTATCATTAATCTGAGAGACATTTGTATCAACCTTTTTAGAAACCAGTAATGCAGCCGCACCATTTGAAATAGCCATAGGAATAAAATCATGGCCATCTCTCGTATTGTTGACCGAAGAGTTAAACTCAGGCCCAGGATCACCATCTAAGGCAATAAACAAATCACCCTGCTGAATCGTTCGGCTATCTATAGAGATTCCTTTTATAAAAAACTCACTTATTTGAGATTCCTTGCTCTGGGGAAAAACATCAAATAACTCACTAGAGGACCACAATGTCATAAGGCTTCTGCTTTTTCACGTAAAAGAAATTTCTGCACTTTACCTGTTGATGTTTTGATAAGGGTATCGAAAACAATAGTTTTGGGTACTTTGAATCTGGCAAGATTCTCATAACAATAGGCTTTAAGATCTTCCGTGCTTAGAGACTCACCCGGTTTCAAAGTAACAAAAGCACAAGGGTGCTCTCCCCATTTTGAATCTGATTTTGCGACAACGGCAGCTTCCAGAATTTTTGGATGACTGAATAACACGTCTTCTATTTCGATGCTGGAAATATTTTCACCACCACTGATAATGATATCTTTTGATCTATCCTTAATTTGAATATATCCGTCAGGGTGACGAACAGCCAGATCACCAGAATGAAACCAGCCACCTTTAAATGCATCATGCGTTGTTTGAGTATTCTTTAGATAACCCTTCATCACAATATTGCCCCGCATTAATATTTCACCTTGGGTTAAACCATCCCAAGGTACGGGTTCTAATGTTTCTGGATCAGCGACAATGGTATCACCCGCCAAGACCGTAGATATTCCCTGACGGGCTTTTAAAACAGCTTTTTGCTTATTGTCTAGGTCATCCCACTCGGTTCGCCAGGCAGAAACCACCATAGGCCCATAGGTTTCAGTCAAACCATAGACATGGGTAATCTTAAAGCCTAATGCTTCCATTCCTTCAATAACGGACGCTGGTGGCGCGGCCCCAGCTGTCATAACCTGAATACTATTTTTGACACCCGCTTTCAGTGAATCTTCAGCATTGACCATTAAGTTAAGTACAACCGGTGCGCCACAAAAATGCGTCACATTGTTTTCTTTAATCGAATGGTAGATTGCATCTTCCCTGACATGTCTAAGACATATTGTTGTGCCAACGGTTGCAGCAATAGTCCAAGGGAAACACCAACCATTACAATGAAACATCGGTAAAGTCCAAAGGTAACGAGGATGTAATCCCATATCCCAACTTAAAGCATTGTTGGCAGCATTTAAATAAGCGCCACGATGGTGGTAGACCACGCCTTTTGGATTGCCTGTTGTACCAGAAGTATAATTGAGTGAAATTGCGTCCCATTCATCTTCGGGTAATGACCAGGTATGGGCGTTCTCGGTGTGGAAGTTGCTGCCTTCATCTAACAAACGTTCGTATTCTATTTCACCTATAGTTCCGCCTTCCGTCTCTTTAAAATAAGGATCCAAGACATCTACAACCAAAATCTGTTGCTCAGGAGATTCATTGGCAACAATCTCTAAGGCTTCTTTTACCACGATAGAAAATTCTCTATCCGTAAACAGAATCTTGGCCTCTGCATGTTGGAGGATAAAGGCGACTGTTTTTGCATCCAATCGCGTATTGATCGCATTTAGGACAGCACCTGACATAGGGATAGAAAAATGGGACTCAAACATTTCAGGAATATTCGGCAACATTACCGCAACCGTATCTCCCTTTTCTATGCCTCTCTTAGTCAAAGCCGATGCCATACTTTGGCACCGAAAATAGGTCTCCTCCCATGTTCGAGATAAATCACCATGAACCACGGCTTCAAAATGTGGATATAAAATAGCGGCCCGTTTTATAAAGCTCAAAGGCGTCAATGCTTCAAAGTTTGCCGCATTCTTATCAAGATCTTGTTCAAAAATATTAGTCATAGTAATAAGTGATATTGGTATTAAGGAGGGAAAGGTATCACCTTTTAGAACGCGCGGCTAATTAGTGCCTGTCCATCAATACCTATCTTGCTGAAATACAAGGATAAATATTCAAATATTCTTAAAAACCCTTCAAGTTTTGTTAAAATTAATTTACGAGAAAAACCAAAACAAAACCGAAGGATTTACC